>NZ_BQWE01000017.1:0-232802 GCF_023706025.1 Sphaerotilus sp. FB-3
TCAACACCTCGCGCATGACCTGTCTTGCTCGGTACAGTGGCCAGCTGCGTATGGGCCAATGATCATATGGGACCCAACATCTATGCCTTCTCGAGCGCCTGCAGCTCGCAGATCGCCTCGGTGGCCGAGACCGGCTATGACCTGACGACGCTGAAGGCACCCAAGGGCCAGTTCATCGCGCCGGCCGGCAGCGGCGTGGTGTCGCCCTTCACCACGCTGAAGGTGGTCAGCGGCCTGTCCGACACCGAGTTCCAGGCGGTGCTGAGCGGTCTGGGCCTGGCTGGCGTCGACGTGACCTCCTTCAACCCCTTCAGCGCTTCCACCGACAGCGCCCGTGCGACCACCGCCGCCGCGGTGGCCAAGGTGCTGGCCGACATCGCCGAACTCAGCGCCGAGGCCGGCGGCAGCCCGGCGGCAGCCTTCCGCGGTGCGGTCGCGGCCATCGCCACCCAGGCGCGCAGCAGCAGCACGCCGGTCTTCGCCAGCGAGACCTCGCTGCGTGCGATGGTCAATGCCGCGGTCAGCGCCGGCCTGGAGGCCGGCAACAAGGACAGCAGCGGCAATGCGGTCTGGAGCGCCAGCCAGCTAGCCGCTGCGGTCGATCTCTCCACCCAGGGGCTGACGGTGCTGGCGCAGAAGACCCGCGAGGCCGCCTCGCTGTCGGCGGCCAAGGATCTGCTGTCGAGCTCCGCGGTGCTGACCCTGGTCGGCTCGGTCGATCTGAGCGACAGCAGCGCGGTGGCCGCGGCCAGGACCCAGCTCTCCAACGTGACCGAGCTGGCCAAGCCGCAGTACGTCTACCTGAGCGACGACAGCATCGAGATCGTTCCGCTACAGGGTGCGGAGGTCACCGTGACCATGACCCAGTTCGAGGGTTCGGCCGGTCTGACGCTGAGCGGCCAGACCCTGGCCTCGCTCGAGCAGGTCTGGCTGCCGCTGACCGCCACCAGCCTGGCCCTGCCGAAGGGCGGCGCCGACCTGGTGCTGGGCATCGAGATCGAGAACACCGCCACCGGCGGCATCCTGCAGGCCCGGCTCGCCGGCGTGACGCTGTCGCGCGACAGCGAGGGCACGGTCAAGGCCATGATCGATGATGCGGCCCGGCTGCATCTCTACCTGAAGACCGGCACCGGCATCGAGATCGGCACCGGCACCAAGGCGATCACCGACATCAGCGCGAAGATCCTGTGCAGCTGCGACAGCGGCGTCGGCATCGACCTGCAGAAGATCGCCGACGGCCTGCGCAAGAACTTCCCCGACAACACCTCGCTGATCGACAAGACGCTGGCCGAGACCGGCACCTTCCGGGTGCGCATGGTCGCCACCGGCGCCGACATGCGCCGCGCCGACGGTACCCGCCTGGGCCTGTCGCGCATCGCGGTGCGCACGCCGGGCAGCACCGCGACCGCGGCCGAGGTCGGCGGCGTCGCGATCCAGGGTCGGGTGACCTTCTGAGTCCAGCCATGAGCACAAGGGCTGGCGCCGGCTGGCTGCTGGCCCTGGTGGCCGCACCGGCCGGGGCGGTGGCGCTCGACACGCTGCCGCTGATCGACGAGCCGCCTGCCACCGGCCTGCGCTGGCAGGTCGAGGCAGGACATGACATCGCCCGACCGCTCGGCCGGGCGATCGGCAGCGAGCGCAAGGCGGCCGCCATCGAGCGGCTGTCGCTGTCCGCACGCTGGCCGGCCTGGCAGGCCGGGCTGACGCTGCGCGACATGACGCTGCATGATGGCGAGGACCTGCACCGGCTGCAGGGCTGGGACACCTCGCTGCGCTGGCATCTGCCGACCGATGCATCCGGTCTGACCCGCTGGGCGCTCCAGGCCGGTGCCTGGGGGCATCAGGCCGACCGGCTGTCGCAGGCCACCCGCGGCAGCCTGAAGGTCAGCGGCCTGAACGCGCAGCTGACCCGCTTCGATGTCGAGCGCCCGCGCGATCGCCAGTGGCAGCTCGATCTGCTGGGCCAGCGCACGCTGCCCTGGCCCGGGCTGGTGCTGACGGCCGCGGCCGGGCTCGGTCGCAGCGAGGTGTCCAATGCCGCGCTGGGCGGAACGGCACGCGTCGGCGGCTGCAGCCACGATCTGGAATTCGGCGCCACGCAGCTGATCGCCCGACCCGGCGAGGACTGCACGCAGGCCTTCATCATCAGCGTGCCGAACCGGCTGCTGAAGTTCGATGCCCAGCGCGAGACCCGCTACCGGGCGCGCTTCATGCACCTGGGCGCGGCGCTGCACTGGCGCCAGGGCCGCTGGCAACTGTCCGGCGGTGCCGACCTGCAGCACTGGAGCCGCCCCGGTCTCGACGACCTGTCGAGCGTGCGCGCGCCGGTCACCCGGGTGCTCACGCTGGCGACGCGGCTCGCGCATGACCTCGGCCCGGACACGCGGCTGTCGGTGCAGCTGCGCCATGCCGACCACCGCCTGGTCGGCGAGGTGCCGATGCTCTACAACGCCCGCACCGCCAGCCGCTTCGCCACCCGCCAGACCCAGGTGGAGCTGGCGCTGGCGCACCGCTTCTAGCGCAGGCCTTTCAGCCACGCTCCCAGGTACTTCCGGTCCCGGAACGCGACCAGATCATCCTCCAGCGTCTGGATCTTGCCGCGCAGCATCCTGATGTCCTGGCTGAGCATCTGGTCGATCAGCAGGGGGGTGATGATCTCTGGATCAAGTGGCAGCTCTTCGCCTGCCACCATGGCGAACCGGAACACATGTGCCATCACTTCGGCACGCAGTTCTTCGCACTGCTCGGTCAGCACCTTGTTGTAGTGGGCGATGCGCTGCGCCGGCAGCGTGGCCAGATCGGCCGCGTCAATCTGCTCGATTTCGATCTGCAGGGTCAGCAGGGTCAGCAGGTCTTGGGCTTCGTAGGCCTGGTTGACACGCTGCATCAGCGCTGTCTTGCGCTCGCGTTCCTGAGGGTCGGCTTCGCGATCGGGGTGCAGTGCACTGACCAGCTTGCGATAGACCTCGCGCACCGACAGACCGACTTCGCGCTCGGCCTGCTCGCGCCGGGCCTGCGCAGCGGTGGAGAGCGGCTTTTTGCGGGCCTGTGCCTCGATCTGAGCGTCTTCCTGTTTGAATAACTGCTCGGCGACCTGGCACATCATCTCGGGCAGCGAGAGTCCTTGCAGATCTTCCGCGCGGACACCCAGGCCGAGGCCCTTGAGCATCTCCTGAACGCTGGCCTGCTCCTGCGCGTTGATCTGGTCGTACGCCAGTTCGCTGTAACGGTCATGCAGCGCCTTGAGGGGCGCGTCGGACGCCTCATCCGAGCTTGTTTCGTCGAGCACCGAGGCCGCCAGCGAGACCAGCAGTCTGCTCAGCTTGGCACGCTGCTGACGGCCGAGAGGCCGACCCGCTGGCGGATGCAGCAGCAGATCCTCGATCAGGAAGGCCATCTCGCGGCGACGCTGGCGGTAGTGCTGCTGGAGTGGCGTCATTTCCTCGGCAAGACGCCGCTGGCACGGACCCACAAAAGCCTCCCACTGCGCCAGCAGATCCCGCCACCGCCCGACTTCACGGAAGAGCCGGTCGAAGCGAAGCTGAGCACGGCTGCGCGCATCGGCCGGTCTTGGAGCGCGACGAGGGGGGATCAGAGAACGGCTCATGCGAATGATGGATTGGTCCCTCCGACAGGAATCGAACCTGTATCTGGCGCTTAGGAGGCGCCCGTTCTATCCATTGAACTACGGAGAGCTGAACTGAACCGAAGCCTGCAATTGTAGCGCAGCCCTTCGGATCACGATCCGCGGCCAGCGGGCATTCATCGCGCCGGGGCCTTGTCCTTGGCGGGCTCTGCAGACTGGCCGATCGGCGGCAGCAGCGAGCCCGAGCCCCACTGCCAGGTCCAGATCAGGTCGAGCGCGTTCTCGGCGCCTGACTGGGCGCGCAGCGTGAAGCGCCGGGCCGCGCGGTAGATCAGCTGCCAGGTGCCGCTGGCGGCGTTGAGGCTGCGCTCGTAGCCGACATACCAGCGCTGGCTGATCTGCTTGCCCAGCGTGACCACCGTCTCGCGGCTGTCGCCTTCGCCGTCCTGGCGCACCGAGAACTGGTCCAGACCGATGCGCTCGACCAGCGAGGGCGCGTCGCTCTCGCCGGCGATGAGTGCGGTGGCGGCGCGCTGCAGCAGCGCCATGTCGGTGCGGCCCAGGCCATCGGAGGCGCGGCCCAGGATCAGCCAGGACAGCCGGTCGGTGTCGCTCATCGCGGGCTCGCTGATCAGCCGGATGCGGGGCAGCTGCGCGGTACCGGTCACGCTGATGCCGACCCGCACATCCTCCAGGTCCGGCCGGATCGCCTCGATGTCCAGCCGCGGGTTGTCCGGCAGGCCGGTGAAGCTGATGACCGAGCGCTCGACGCGCAGCTTCTGGCCGTAGGCGGCGTAGGTGCCGTCGACCGCGCGGATGCTGCCGTTGACCGCCAGCCGGTTGGCCGGGCTGCTCAGGCGCAGCTCGCCGGTCAGCCGGGTGCTCAGGCCGCGGCCGACCAGCTGGAAGCGCTCGCCCAGATCGACGCGCAGGTCCAGCGCGGTGCTGCGCTGGCTGCCGCGGGCGGCGGTCTCGCGCTGGCGGTTCGCGCCGCGCCCCCGGTCGACATCGACATCGTCGCCCAGGCTGGGCGCATCGGACTGGCTGAAGTCGAAGCGGCCCTCGTCGACCTTCAGCGCGCCTTGCAGTCGGGTCTCGGCCGCATCGACGCGCAGGTCGGCACGGCCGCTGAGGCTGGCGCGGCGGTCGATGCGCTGCAGCGCGGCGAAGCGGTCGGCCGTCATGCGCAGCGTCAGCACCGGCCGGGCATCGAGCGTGGCCTGGCCGCTCAGCTCGAGCGAGCCGGTGCCGCCGCGCATCGTGAAGCGCTCGATGCGCGCGGTGTCGCCGTCGAGGCTGGCGCGCAGCGTGGCATCGCGCCAGTCGATGCCCTCCAGCACATTGCGCACCGCGATGCGGTCGCCCTGCAGATCGCCGGCGTAGCGGGGCTGACCGAACTGGCCCGCCAGCCGCGCCTGGCCACCGACCCGGCCGCTCAGGCGCCAGCCGGCCGGCAGCCAGCCGCCCCAGTGCTCGAGCTGCGCGACCTCCAGCGCCAGGCGGCCTTCCAGCGGCGCCTCGGCCGGCGGCCACATCCGGTCGGGCGAGGTGCGCACCGTCTGGCGGCCTTCGATGTGGCCGAGCTGGCTGCCGTCGATGCGCTGGCTGAACTGCCACAGACCGCCGTCGGCCTGCATCTGCAGCGCGATCTCGCCCAGGCCGAGCCGGCGCGGCCCGGTGCCGAGTTCGGCATCCTCCAGGCTGAGGTCGCCGCTGGCACGGCGCAGCAGCGCCGACATCGTGGTGCGCCCGTCGCGGGACTGCAGGTCGAGCCGGCCGTCGAGCGTGAGGTCGCCGCTCCAGCCCAGGTCGGGCTGGAGCTTCTGCAGCACCGGCGCCAGCGCCAGCGGCTCGAGCCGGGCCTGCAGCGCGAGCCGCGGCGCGGCGGCGGTGCCGGGCACGGCCGACTGCCACTCCAGCTGGTCCAGCGCCAGCCGGGCGTCGAGCGTCTCCAGGCGTGCGGCCCCGGCGCGGGCCGACAGGCGCCCATCGGGCTGGCGCTGCAGCGCCAGCGGCAGCTCGGCCAGCCGCAGCAGCGGCTGAAGGGCAGGGGGGCTGGCGCTGCTGCTGCCGTTGCTGCTGCTGTTGTTGTTGACGCTGCCGTTCCGGGGCGCCAGGGCGGCGGGCAGCGCGCCCAGCAGCGCCACATCGCGCAGGCGGCCCTGCCAGTCCAGCGGCGCCTCGGGTGCGGGCGGCCAGCTGCGGCCACCTGCCGACAGGCGCCCCTCCAGCACCGCCCGTGCCTGCAGCCGACGCGGCGGGCTGGCCGTGCTGGCCGCGCCGTCCGGTGCCGGCGCCGGGCTGGCGGTCATCTCGCTGTCGAGTTCCAGCCGGTGCTCGGCCGGGTTGCCGCGGCCGCGCAGCGTCAGCCGCTCGAGCTGCAGACCGGGGCGCGCGAGGCCGGCCAGATCCAGATCCAGCTCGATCGGGTCGGTGGCGCTGCGCAGGCCGGCATCGACCCGCAGACCGAGCTGGCGCAGGTCCAGGCCATCGGGCAGCTGCAGCTGGCGGCCGTCCAGGCGGGCCTGCAGCCGCAGCTGCGGCCAGCGGCCCTGCAGCGTGCCGCTGCCGTCGATCTCGCCGGCCAGCCGGGCCTCGCTGCCGGCCAGCCGCAGCCAGGGCTGCAGGGCCTGCAGCGCGCCGCTGCGCAGCGTGAGCTGCCAGCGGTCCTCGCCGCCGGCACGGCGAGGCGTGCCGGTGGCGGGAAAGAGCTGGCCGCGCAGGCTCAGGTCGGTGGCGCCGGCCTGTCCGGCCGGGCCGGGGGCTGCGCCGACGCGCGCATCCAGCTCGGCCTGCAGCATGCGGTCGGCAGCGGCGCCTTGGGGCGGTCCCTTGATCTGCAGCAGGCCGGAGAGCGGCACCCCGGCCAGCAGGCTGGGCGCGATCTCGAGCCGGGCCTGGCCGTCCAGTGCGGCCAGCCAGGCGCCGGGGTCGCCCCCGGGCGGCGGCGTGGCCGGCAGGCCGAGCGCCAGATCCATCCGGCCGTCCAGACGATGCGGGCCGCGCTGCCAGGCGCCTTGCGCCTCGCCCGGCCACCAGAGCGAGGGATCGAAGCGCTCCAGCGTCGCCCGGCTCTGCAGCTGCCAGCGCCGGCCGGCATCGACCCGCTCGGCTCGGCCCTCGGCCTGCAGCCGGGCGCCGTCGCTGCCGATGCGCAGCTTCTCGAGGTCGATGCGCTCGGGCGTGCCGCGCATCTGCATCTGCAGCTGCAGATCGGGCAGGTCCTGGCGTTCATGGCGGCCGCGCAGATCGGTCTGCAGGGTCGCGCGCGGCGGCTGATCGGCATGGTCGGCGGGCGGCTGGCTCCAGCTCAGGGTCAGCGGGCCGCTCAGCCGCATCGCCGGTGCCCGCGGATCGAGCCGGGCCGGCTGCAGCTCCTGCAGCGTGGCGCTCAGCGCCAGCTCGAGCCGGTTGCCGCTGTCCGGGCCGGAGCGGCTCCAGCGGCCCTTGCCGAGCACTGTGCCGGCCGGGCCGCTGCCATCGTGCAGCACCAGTCGCAGCGTCTCGAGCGTGCCGATGTCGGGATGCGCCGGATCGCCGGTCGCGCCGATGCGCAGCGACTCCAGCGGCAGGCGCTGCCGGTCGAGCCGCCCGGGCTGCCGGTTGGTCAGGTCGATCTGCAATTGCAGCGGCGCGGCTGCACGGCCGCTGGCGCTGGCGCCGCCGGCGCTGCCGGTGCCGCCCGGCTCGAGCCGGGCCTCGATGCTGCCGCTCAGCGCGGTCTGCGGCAGCCGGCTCGACAGCGGCGCCAGATCGACCTCCTGCAGCCGGGCCTGCAGCCGGGAGAGCGGCTGCGGCAGCTCCGGCCGCAGCTGGGCCTCGGCCTCGAGCGCCTGGCCGCGTGCGAGCAGCTTCACCTTGGCCTCCAGCCGGGCCAGCGGACCGCTCAGGCCCAGATCGAGCTGCCAGTCGGTCGGCAGCGTGGCGTTGCCGCTGCTGCCGCCGCTGCCGCTGCCGCCGGGGCCCGCCTCGGCTCGGGCGCTGAACTGCGCCTGCACCGGCAGCGGCGCGGCCGCGCCGATCTCGAGCCGGCCGCGCAGCTGCAGCTGATCGCGGCGCAGCCGGATCGCGTCGAGCCGGTGCAGGCCGGCGGGTCCGGCGGGCAGCGCCAGCCGGGCCGACAGATCCTGCAGCGGCTGCTCCCGCAGGCCGTCCAGCATCAGCCGGCCGATGCGGATCTCGTCGATGTGCAGCGACAGCGGCAGCACCAGCGAGCGCGGCAGCATCGTCGGCGCGCTGTCGGCGGAGCGGCCCTGCAGGTCGATCGTCCCGATCTGCAGCCGCGCCAGTCGCAGCGCCGGCGCCTGGCCGCTCGGCCAGTCGAGCACTGGCGTGCGCCAGGACAGGCCGTCGATGTGCAGCGTCTGGCTCGGGCCGAGCGGGTAGCTCAGCGAGCGGATGTCCAGGTCGCCGGCCAGCGGACCGCGCAGCCCTTCGACCTGCAGCCCCGGCACCAGCGACAGCAGCCGGCGGCTGCCCGCCTCGGTCTTGATCGCCGACAGCAGCAGCGCGCCGGCGGCCAGCGCCAGCAGCAGCAAGGCCAGCAGCACGACCAGCGCGCGCCCGAGCACCGGGCGCGCCGGCGCCGGGTGGGCGGACGGTGCAGAAGCGGCGGCAGCGGCTGGGCTGTCGCTGTTCGCCTGGGCGGTCGGATCAGGCATCAGGCATCCATCAATCAGTCAGGCGGTCAGTCAAGCGGTCAGTAGGTGATGCCCAGGCTGAAGTGCAGTCGCAGCCGGCGGGCCTGCTGGCCATAGGCCAGGTCCAGCCGCAGCGCGCCGACGGGGCTGCGCCAGCGCAGGCCCACGCCATAGCCGAGCAGCGGGTTGAAGCCTTTCCAGGAGGCCTCGGCATTGCCGGCATCCACGAAGACCGCGCCCTGGAAGGCCGGATCGCCCCGGCGCAGCGGGTGACCGGCCTCGACGCTGGCCACCGCCAGCACCCGGCCGCCGACCGCAGCGCCATCGGCGTCGACCGGGCCGAGGTCCTGGCTGCCGTAGCCGCGCACGCTGTCGTCGCCGCCGGCGCGGAACAGCAGCGTGTAGGGCACCGCCACCGCATCGCGGGCGAACACTTGGCCGAGCTGGACCCGGGCGCTGGCGTACCAGGGCCCGAGCCGCTCGTAGCGGGTCAGCCGGCCGGTGGCGCGTGCAAACACGCCGGTCTCGCGCGGGGTGGCGCGGTAGGACTGGCCCGCGCCGGTCAGCAGCGACAGGCTGGTGCCGCGGGTCGGCAGCAGCGCGTTGTCGAGATCGCGCCAGATCCACTGGTAGTTCAGGCTCAGCGCGGTGGTGTCGTCATTGACCGAGCCGTCGTCGATCACCCGGGTGCGCACCCGCTGCCATTCCAGGTAATAGAGCCGCTCGAGCCGCTCGTCGTCCTTGCTGCGGCCGAGCCGTGCGCTCTGCGTGGTCACCGCCAGACCGCTGGCCTCGGCATGCTGGGCCAGTGCGGCGGCGACATTGCGATAGGGGCCGGGATGCGGATGCGAGGTCAGATCGAGCGCGGCCAGCCGGTCGGTGTGCGCCAGCTGCAGCCGGGTGCGTGCCTGCCAGCCCCAGCCGAACCAGCGCTGGTGCTGGTGCTCGAGCGTGATGCGCGGGCCGCTGGCATCGGACACGCCCAGGCCGAGCGTGGCCTGCTGCAGCGGCCGCTCGCGCAGCCGTACCGTGACCGGCATGGCCTCGGCCAGCGCCGGATCGGGCTCCATCTGCACCGCGACGGTGTCGAACAGCGAGGAGCGGCCGAGCCGCGCCTGGAATTCCTGCAGCGTCTGCTCGCGCAGCGGGTCGCCGGGCGCGAAGTTCTCGAGAGCGCGCACCGCATCGACCCGCACATGGTCGAGCCCCTCGTAGCGGATCTCGCCGAAGCGGTAGAGCGGGCCGCTGTCGGCGACCAGAAACAGCCGGGCCTGGGCCTGGGCGGCATCGACCTGCGCGACGGTGCCGCTCCAGGCCGCAGTCGCGTGGCCCTGGGCGCGCAGCAGCGCCAGCGTGGTGCCCTTGGCGCTGCTCCAGCCGTCCTGGGTGAAGGGCTGACCCGGGCCGAGCGCCCAGCTCTCGCGTGCCTGGCGCTGCAGTTCCTGCGCGCGGGCCTCTCCCGCGTCGGCGGCCAGCGACAGCGCGCCCTCGAACTCGATGCGCGCGCTCTCCACCCGGGTCTGCGGTCCGGGATCGACGATCAGGCGCAGCTGGATCTTCGGCAGCGCCGGGCCGCCCGGCACGACCGGGACCCGCTCGCCGTGGTCGGTGGCCTCGGTGCGCACCGTCGCGCCGAAGCGGCCTTCGGTCTCGAGCAGCGCGCGCGCCTGGGCCGGCGCGGCCTGGCGCAGGCGCATCAGCTCGGTGCGCGGTACCTGCGCGGTCTCCGGGCTGGCCAGATAGCGCGACAGGTCGAGATGGCGCTGCAGCAGCGCGCGCAGCGGCTCGGGCGCCTCGATCTCCAGCGCCCAGGTCACCTCCTCGGGCGTGGTCTGGGCCTGGACGGCGGTCGTGGCCAGCAGGGCCAGCGCAGCCAGCGCGGTCGGCCAGGTCAGCGGACGCACCCCGCGTCTCATCGGCCTCATTTCGACAGCAGCCGCATCGCCTGCTCGAGGCCGGCCACGGTCAGCGGGAACATGCGGTGGCCCATCAGCTGCTCGATCATTGCGATGCTCTGGCGGTAGGTCCAGACGCCCTGCGGCTCCGGATTGATCCAGGCCGACTTCGGGAAGGCGCGTGTCAGGCGCTGCAGCCAGTCGGCGCCGGCCTCCGGGTTGTGGAACTCGACGCTGCCGCCGACCTGGGTGATCTCGTAGGGGCTCATCGTGGCGTCGCCGACCACGATCAGCTTCCAGTCCTTGTTGTACTTGCGGATCAGGTCCCAGGTGGGCAGCTTCTCGGCGTGGCGGCGGCGGTTGTTCTTCCACACATGGTCGTAGACGCAGTTGTGGAAGTAGTAGAACTCGAGGTGCTTGAATTCGCTTTTCGCGGCACTGAAGAGTTCCTCGACCTTCGGGATGTGGTCGTCCATCGTGCCGCCGACGTCCATCAGCAGCAGCACCTTGACCTTGTTGTGGCGCTCGGGCACCAGGCGGATGTCGAGCAGGCCGGCGTTCGCCGCGGTCGAGTGGATGGTGTCGTCCAGGTCGAGCTCGGTCTCGGCGCCCTCGCGCGCGAAGCGGCGCAGCCGGCGCAGCGCGACCTTGATGTTGCGCGTGCCCAGCTCGACCGTGTCGTCGTAGTCGCGGTAGGCGCGCTGCTCCCAGACCTTGACCGCGCTGCGCTCGCGTCCGGGGCCGCCGATGCGGATGCCGCGCGGGTTGTGCCCGCCGTGGCCGAAGGGGCTGGTGCCGCCGGTGCCGATCCACTTCGAGCCGCCCTCGTGGCGTTCCTTCTGCTCCTCGAGGCGCTTCCTGAGCGTCTCCATCAGCTCGTCCCAGCCCAGCGCCTGCAGCCGGCTGCGCTCCTCGGCGGAGAGCTCGCGCTCGAGCATGCGGCGCAGCCAGTCCTCGGGCAGCTCGCGCGTGTTCTCGGTCAGCATCTCCACGCCCTTGAAGTAGGCGGAGAAGGCGCGGTCGAAGCGGTCGAAGTGCGCCTCGTCCTTGACCATGATCGTGCGGGCGAGAAAGTAGAAGTCGTCGAGGCCGGGCAGGCGACGGCCTTCGTCGTCGTCGAGCACGCCGAGCTTCAGCGCCTCGAGCAGCACCAGCAGCTCGCGCACCGACACCGGCAGCCGGGCGGCGCGCAGGGTCTGGAGGAAGTCGATCAGCATGTCCGATAGTCTAGCCAGAGCGGAGCGCAAGCGGCGATCTGGCCGGACTTGTCCCGGATGTTCCGGCGCTGTCCCGCTTCAGCGCGCCGGTGCCGAGGCCGAAATTCCCCGGATGAACCCTGGTGCGCTGTTTCTGCCATCGTCCTGTCCGCCGTCCCGGTGGCTGCCGCCTGCCCGGTCTGCGGCCCGGCCGGCGTGCGGCTTCGGCCTGATCGAGCTGCTGGTGACGATGGCGCTGGTGGCGCTGGTGGCTGCCTTCGTGCTGCCTTCGCTGGCGACGTTCGCGGCGCGCCAGCGCCTGGCGGCGGTGTCGGCGGAGTTCTCGGCCGCGCTGGCGCTGGCGCGCTCGGAGGCGGTGCGCACCGGCCTGCCGGTGCTGCTGCTGCCGCTGGCGGCCGCACCGGCGGCCGGCAACGAGTACGGCGGCGGCTGGCAGGTGGTGATCGATGCCGACGGCTCCGGCACCGCCGGGCCGGCCGAGACGGTGGTGCGACGCTTTGCCGCGCCGCCGGCGCCGCTGCGCTTCGGCGGCGATGCGCCGGTGAGCTTCGCGCCCAGCGGCTTTCTCGGCCGCAGCGTCACGCTGACGATGCGCCTGTGCCCCGGCAACGGCGCGACGCAGGGCAGCGCCTTTGCGATCCAGCCGACCGGCCTGGCCGATGTGAGCCGCATCGGAGACTGCCGGTGAGACGATCGCGCCCGCAGTCCGGCTTCGCGATGACCGAGGCGCTGGTCACGCTGGTGGTGCTGTCGCTGGCGGCGCTGGGCCATGCGGCGCTGCAGCTGCGCAGCCTGGGCGCGCAGTCCGGCGCCGCCTGGATGAGCCAGGCCACCGTGCTGGCTTCCGATGCGGCCGACCGGATGCGCGCCAATCCGGCCGGCGTCGCGGCCGGCCGCTATGACGCGCTGCTGGTGCCGGTGGCGCTCAGCCCGGCCTGCAGCCTGGCCGCGCCATGCAGCGACGCGCAGATCGCGCAGCGCGACTTCTTCCGCTGGCGTGCCGACCTGGCGGCGCTGATGCCCCAGGGCCAGGGCGTGATCTGCCGCGATGCCACGCCTGAGGACGGCAGCGCCGCCGACCCCGCCTGTGACGGCAGCGGCACGCGGCTGGTGGTCAAGATCTTCTGGCGCGAACGCGAGCGGACCTCGCGGCTGGTGATGGTGGTGCAGCCATGAGCCTGCGGCGGCCTCTGCGACACCGCATGCGCGGCATGACCCTGGTCGAGCTGATGATCGGCCTGACGATCGGGCTGTTCCTGGTCGGCATCGCCGGATCGCTGTTCCTGGGCAGCCGCCTGACCTTCAACGCGCAGTCGCAGGTGGCGCGGCTGCAGGAGGGCGGGCGCTTCGTGGCCGAGCGGCTCGGCACGGACCTGCGCATGGCCGGATTCCGCGGCTGCCGCGGCCAGGGCGCGGGCACCACGCTGACCAATCTGCTCAGGAACCCGGGCAACTTCCAGATCGACTTCGCGCGGGGCCTGCAGGTCTCGCGGCATGACGGCGGGGCCTGGCAGCCGGCGCTCGACGCCTCGGTCTCCGGGCTGTCGCCGGCACCGGACCGGGCGGGCGATGTGGTCACGGTGCGTCGCACCGTCGGCCCGGGCTGGGCGCTGACGGCGGCGATGGTCTCGGGCACCTCGGTGGTCAACGTGACGCCGACCTCGGTCATCCAGCGCGGTGATCTGCTGCTGCTGTCGGACTGCAGCGGCGCGGTGGTCTTCCAGGCCAGCAATGCCACGCCCGGCGGCGACGGCGCGATCGAGCACAGCGCGGCCGGCAGCCTGCAGCCGGGCAATGCCCAGGCCGATCTGGGCCGCGTCTTCCTGCAGGACGCGGTGGTGCACCGCCTGGCCACCACCACCTACTACCTGGCACCGAGCCGGCGCACCGGTCGCGCCGGCATGATGGCGCTGTGGTCGAACACCGCGCCGGCCTATGACGGCTCGGCGCAGCCTCAGGAACTGCTGACCGGCGTCGAGCGCCTGTCGCTGCGGCTGGGGCTGGACACCAACGCCGACGGCACCGCCGAGGCCTTCGTGGCGCCGGCGCAGGTGGCCGACTGGCTGCAGGTGGTCTCGGCCGAGGTGGCGCTGCTGCTGGTGGGTGCCGACGATCAGGTCACCACTGCGGTGCAGCCGGTGATGTTCGACGGCGTGCAGATCGTGCCGACCGACCGGCGCCTGCGCAGCGTCGTGTCCTTTTCCGCCTCGCTGCGCAACAGCAGCCGATGAGGACGACGATGCCGCGCGCCCACGCCTGCACCCGCCTTCGCCCGCACCTGCCTCTGCGTCCGCCTTTGCGTGCCCGGGGATTTTCTCTGGTCACCGTGTTGCTGCTGATCGCGGTGCTGGCCTCGCTCGGGGTCGGCGCGATGAACGCCGGCCTGCTGCAGGAACGCATGGCCGGCCATGCCCGCGATCGCCAGCAGGCGATGCAGGCGGCCGAGGCCGCGCTGCGCGACGCCGAGGCCGACATCCAGGCCAACCTGAGCTACGACAGCGCCTTCACCGTCGGCTGCACCGCGGGCCTGTGCCTGCCGCCTTCGATGAGCTCGACTGCGCCGACCTCGCGGCCGCTGTGGCAGACGATCGACTGGTCGGCCTCGGCCGGCCAGAGCCGCGCCTACGGCAGCGCCACCGGCGCCTCCGCGCTGCCGGGCCTGGCCGCACCGCCGCGCTACATCGTCGAGCGCCTGCCGCCGCTGACCCCGACCTCCGGCACCTCCGCCAGCCTGTCCGCCTCGCTGGCGGACCTGCCGCAGGTCTTTCGCATCACCGCGCGCGGCGTCGGACTGCGCAGCTCGACGGTGGTGGTGCTGCAGTCGACCTACATCAAGCGATGAATCGATGACGCGATGAAGACGAATCCCCGCATTTGCCTGTTCCCGCTGCCCGCGCTGCTGGCGCTGACCGCCGGTCCGGTCCTGGCGCAGACGGTCAGTCTGGCGCAGTCGCCGCTGTATCTGGAGGCGGGCGTCAAGCCGAACGTGCTGGTGGTCTACGACAACTCGCCGTCGATGGAGTTCATGCTGCCGGGCGGGCAGGGCACCGTCCTGCTGGCGCATCCGAACACGCGGGGCAACATCGCGCGGGCGGCGCTGCGCGACATCATCAGCACCTACCGCAGCCAGTTCCGCTGGGGCCTCGCCACCTTCGAGAACCAGGGCCTCTATGGTCCGACCTACGACAGACGGTCTTCGCTGCCGGTGATGTACTACAGCCGCAGCACGGCCGGCATGGGCCTGCTGCGTCGGGCGGTCCAGGACGACTCGACCGCGCACCAGTCGGCGCTGCTCAGCCTGCTGGCCACGGAAACCGAGAACATCAACACTCCGGAGATCAAGAACGGATCGATCGGGACACCGCTGCCCGGCGCGATGCGGACCGCCTACCAGTACTACGCCAACACGCTGTCGGGCACGTCCTCCCCCATCACCAACCGCACCTGCCAGCGCAACTATGTGCTGCTGGCGACCGATGGCGATCCGACCATCCGCATCGGCGGGACGGCCTACTCCAATGCGGAACTCATGAACCGCCAGGTCAACGGCAACTGGGTCTTCGGTCAGGCGGCCCAGGATGTGTTCACCGAGATCGGCCGTCTGCGCACGCTGACGGTGAGCGGCAATGCCGCGATCAACGGACAGTACGACGTGCAGACCTATGTCGTCGGCCTGGGCGAGGTGGCGACCAATCAGGCCTCGATCGCCGCGATGAACCGCATGGCCACCGCCGGCGGCACGGGCAGTGCCTACATGGCCACCGACCGCGCCACCCTCAGCGCCGCCTTCGCGCAGATCACCGCCGACATCCAGGATCGCACCGCCGCCTCGGCCGGGGTGGCGATCAGCACCGGGGCCTGGAAGAGCGGCACCCAGGTCTTCCAGGCGCGCTTCAACACCGGTGACTGGTCGGGCGAGCTCCGGGCGCTGGAGATGCTCTCCAGTGGCGAACTGGCCACCACGCCGACCTGGGAGGCTGGCCAGCGTCTGGGCCTGAAGGACTGGAGCACCGGCCGGCAGATCCTCACCAGAAGGCGCGAGAAGCCCCGTCCTTCAGGGCGGGGAGGCAGAGCGCAGGCTCGCGCAGCGAGCCATTGGCTGGGTGGTCGAGTTTCCTGTGGCATGGTTGACTGTTTTTCCATACAGTATCAATCATGCCCATTCGAGCCTTCCGCTTCCAGTTGCGCCCCACACCCGGCACCGCGCACACCCTGCGCCGGTTCGCCGGGTCGTGCCGCTGGGTGTGGAACCGGGCCATCGGCGAGCAGCAGCGGCTGAGAGAGGCGGGCGAGAAGTTCGCGGGCTTTGCTGCGATGTGCCGCTGGCTGACGGCGTGGCGCAACGACCCGGACACGGCGTGGCTGGCCGAAACCCCCGTGCAGGCGCAGCAGCAGACCCTGAAGCGACTGGAGGCGAGCTACCGGCGCTTCTTCGAGGGGCAAGGCGGCTATCCGAGGTTCCGGGGTCGGGGCCAGGACGCCGGGCTGCGGTTCCCGAAGGCTTCGGATTGCAAGCTCGACACGGACAACCAGCGACTGAAACCCCCGAAACTCGGCTGGGTGCGGATGCGCCAGTCGCAGTCGGTCGAGGGATCGGTTCGGAACTACACACTGACGCAGGAGCGGGGCCGCTGGTTCGTGTCGATCCAGGTGGAACAACCGGAGGTGATCCCGGCGGCGGGACTGGTGCCGACGCTGGGGATCGACTTCGGGGTGACGCTGTTCGCGGCGACGACGGACGGGGAGTGCGTGGCGCCGCTGAACGCGCTGAAGCGGCAGCAGAAGTACCTGAAGCGAGTTCAGCGGTCGGTGTCGCGCAAGGTGAAGGGGTCGAAGAACCGGCGCAAGGCGATTGACCGACTGGGCAAGGTGCATGCCCGGATCGCGGCACAGCGCAAGGACTGGCTGCACAAGCTGACGACGAAGTGGGCCGATGCGCATCCGGTGATCGCCATCGAGGATCTGAAGGTGGCGGCGATGAGCGCCAGCGCCAAGGGCACAGCCACCGAGCCAGGGCAACGAGTGCGGCAGAAAGCGGGACTGAACCGATCGATCCTGGATCAGGCGTGGGGCGAGGCTCGGCGACAACTGGAATACAAGACAGCGGCCCGAGGCGGCGCAGTGGTGCCCGTGGACCCGGCGTACACGAGCCAGCGGTGCAGCGCCTGCGGGCACACCGCCAGGGAGAACCGGCCGGCGCAAGCCCGCTTCGAGTGCGAAGCGTGCGGACATGAAGAAAACGCGGACCTGAACGCCGCAAAGAACATACGGGCCGCGGGACACGCGGTCTGGGTCGCAAGGCCCGAAGCCTGTGGAGCGGAGGTCAGACGCGCCAGACCCGTGAGGGGACGACACGCAGCCGCAATGAAGCAGGAACCCGCCGAAGGCTCGGCCGCGCAAGCGGTCGTGTCTGCCGGAATCCCCGTCCTTTAGGGCGGGGCGGATGTCAACTACCGCGCCGCCTCGGCGCTGGGCAGCCGGGGCGTGCCGTTTCGCTGGCCGGCCAATGCCGCCGCGCCTGGCGCCAGCGAGATCCCGCTGACGCTGGTGGCCGCGCTCAATCGCAACGGCGCCGGCGTGGTCGACACCCACGGCGCGCTGCGGCTGAACTACCTGCGCGGCGACGCCAGCCGCGAGCTGCGCCGCTGCCCGGCCTGCACCGCGCCGTCGGCCTTCCGCAACCGGCCGACGACGGTGCTGGGCGACATCGTCAACTCGACGCCGCTGCTGGTCACCAGCGGCGGGCGCTTCGTGCGCGACAGCGCCGAGGCCGCCGCCTACGACACCTTCCGCCGCGCGCGGGCAGCGATGGCGCCGGTGGTCTATGTCGGCGCCAACGACGGCCAGCTGCATGCCTTCGATGCCCGCACCGGCGACGAGCTCTTCGCCTATGTGCCCGGCCTGGTCGCCGACCGGCTGGCGGCGCTGCCCGAGGCCGGCTACACCCATCAGTACAGCGTCGACGGTCCGCTGGCCGCCGGCGACGTGCATTACGCCGGCGGCTGGAAGACGCTGCTGGTGGGCACCGCCGGTGCCGGCGCCAAGGGCCTGTATGCGCTGGACATCAGCGATCCGGCGAACTTCACCGAGGCGACCGCCTCGAGGGTCGCGCGCTGGGAGATCGACGGCAGCGACGCCTCGGTCGGCCACATCCTGCAGCAGCCGCTGATCGCCAAGGCGCGCAACGGCCGCTGGATGGTCTTTTCCGGCAACGGCCTCAACAGCAGCGCCGGCGTGGCGCAGCTGCTGGCCATCGATGCCGAGACCGGCGCGGTCAGCCGGATCAGCACCCTGACCGGCACCGCAGCCAGCCCGAACGGCCTGCTCGGCCTGACCGCCATCAGCACCGCTGGCGACGGCGTGGTCGACATCATCTATGCCGGCGACCAGCAGGGGCGCCTGTGGAAGTTCGACCTGTCCGCCAGCGATCCGCTGGGCTGGAAGGTGGCCTACGGTTCGGCCGCGGCGCCGAAGCCGCTGTTCTCCGCCGCCTCCGGCCAGGCCATCACCGCCCGGCCGGACGTGACCCCGCATCCGGCCGGCGGCTACCTGGTCAGCTTCGGCACCGGCAGCTACCTCAGCCGCGATGACCTGGGCACCACCACCACGCAGAGCCTCTACGGCATCCGCGACAGCGGCACGACGGTGTCTGCCAACGAGCTGGTCAGTCAGTCGGTGCTCGGCACGCAGACCGGCGGCGACGGCCGCACCTACCGGTTCAGCACCCATGCGGTGGGCCGGCCCTCGACGCTGTTCAATGGCGACAACCAGCTCACCGAGGCGGCGTTCCGCACCGGGAAGAAGGGCTGGCGGCTGGACCTGCCCGCCAGCGGCGAGCGCATCGTCACCGAGGTGCTGATCCGCGCCGGCAAGGTGATCGTCTCGACCCTGATCCCGAGCAGCGATCCTTGCGCCTACGGCGGCGACGGCTGGGTGATGGAACTCGATGCCATCACCGGCAACCGCGCCGACAGCCCGGCGCTGGACACCAATGGCGACAACCGCGTCGATGCGGCCGACCGGCTCACGCTGTCGGGCCAGCTCGCGCATGTCTCCGGCGTGCGGGTCGGCGGCATTCCGTCGGCACCGAGCATCGTGCGCGCATCCGACCGCGCGCTCGACGACAAGATCGTCAACACCTCGTCCGGGACCACGGTGCGCATCCGCGAGAGCGGCATCACCGCGACTTCCGGCCGATCAAGCTGGGAGCAGCTGCAATGAATGTCCATCGTCCCCTGTTCAGCCGACGGTCCCGCGGCTTCACGCTGATCGAGCTGATGATCGCGGTGGCGGTCATCGGCATCCTGGCCGGGGTGGCGCTGCCGAGCTACCGCGAGCAGGTCGCCTCGGCCCGGCGCGCCGACGCCAAGGCCGCGCTGCTGGAGCTGGCGCAGCGCATGGAGCGTGTCTACACCGAGCAGGGCACCTACGCCAACATCCGCCTGGGCAGCGCCGCCGGCGACCTCTATCCGACGGTCTCGCCGCAGCGGCACTACACCCTGTCGATCGTGCGCCAGGATTCCAGCGGCTTCCAGATCCGCGCCACCCGCAGCGGCGCGCAGGCCGCGGACGCCTGCGGCAACTACACCTACGACCAGGCCGGCACCCGCGGTCTGGAGTCCTCGGCGCGACCGGTCGAGAAATGCTGGTGATGCGGACAGAGTCTCCGTACCTCAGCGGTTGCGGCTCTGCATGAACACCAGCTTCTCGAACAGCGTCAGGTCCTGCTCGTTCTTCAGCAGCGCGCCGACCATCGGCGGGATCGCCACCCTCTGGTCGGCGGTCTGAAGCGCCTCGGCGCCGATGTCCTCGGCCAGCAGCAGGCGCAGCCAGTCGATCAGCTCCGAGGTCGAGGGCTTCTTCTTCAGGCCCGGCAGGTTGCGGATGTCCTGGAAGCTCTTCAGCGCCGCGGCCAGCAGATCCTGCTTCAGGCCGGGAAAGTGCAGGTCGACGATGCGGCGCAGCGTCTCGGCCTCGGGGAAGCGGATGTAGTGGAAGAAGCAGCGGCGCAGGAAGGCGTCGGGCAGCTCCTTCTCGTTGTTCGAGGTGATGAAGACCAGCGGCCGGTGCTTCGCGCGGATGGTCTCGCGCGTCTCGTAGCAGTGGAACTCCATGCGGTCGAGCTCGCGCAGCAGGTCGTTCGGAAACTCGATGTCGGCCTTGTCGATCTCGTCGATCAGCAGCGCCACCGGCTGCTCGGCGCTGAAGGCCTGCCACAGCATGCCCGGCACGATGTAGTTGCGGATGTCGCGCACCCGCTCGGCGCTGTCGGCATCGGGCATCTGGCTGTCGCGCAGCCGGCTGACCGCGTCGTACTCGTACAGGCCCTGCTGCGCCTTGGTGGTGCTCTTGATGTGCCACTGCAGCAGCGGCAGCCCGAGCGAGGCGGCCACCTGCTCGGCCAGCATCGTCTTGCCGGTGCCGGGCTCGCCCTTGACCAGCAGCGGGCGCTGCAGACGGATGGCCGCGTTGACCGCGAGCATCAGGTCGGGCGTGGCGACGTACTGGTCGGAGCCGGTGAACTTCATGCGGGATGTCCTCGTGTGATCCTTTGTCTGGGGCACGGGCCAGTATATCGAGGCGGTCGTCAGGGCGCTCCGGCGCCCGGTCATGGACAATCCGCGCATCGACAGGCAAGGACCGACAGGCAAGGAGGACGTCATGCGCTGGCAGGTGGCGGTGGGGTCGTCGCAGGACGCGGCGGCGGCGGTGCGGGCAGGGGCCCTGGGGCTGGACCTCCAGACGGCGCCGCCCGAGCGGGTGAGGGCGATCTGCGCCCAGGTGCGCAACCAGGCCGACGGCATCATCATCGATGCGGCCCTGCCTGCGCTGGCCGGGCCGTCGGTGCTGCAGGCCCGTCTGCAGCCGCTGCGCGATGCCGGCGTCGACCGCATCGCGGTGCCGCTGGGCGAGGGCGCGGTCGCGGTGCCGATGCTGCGGCTGATCGCCGCGTCGCGGCCCGAGGCCGGTCTGCCGCTGCTGATGCCGGTGCTGGCGCTGCCGGCCGGCGCGCCGCAGGCCGCCGCGGTCGACCGGCTCGAGGCGCTGGCCTCGCTGGCCCGGCAGCAGCGGGTGGGGGCGCTGCTGCTCGATCTGGAGACCGGCGCGCCCGGGCCCGGCGCGGTCTGGTCGCTGCGGCCGGCCACCTCCGGACTGCCGGCGCTGATCCGCCGGCTGCAGGGCGCCGGCATCGAGGTGGGCCTGCGGGTCGCGGTCCGGCGCGAGCAGATCGGCCGCCTGCGCGACTGGGCGCCGGACTTCGTGACGCTGGTCTGCCAGGAGCGCGGCGCCCACGGCGAGCCGGTGCTCGATGTCGATCGCCTGCTCGAGCGCCTGCGCGATCCGCGCACCCCGCAGCGCCGGCCGGCGCTGGCGGCCTGAGGCGTCAGCACGGAGATCGCGATGGCGCTCGACTATCTGCTGCTGAAGAAGATCCATCTGCACTGCGTCGGCCTGAGCGTGGCGCTGTTCGCGCTGCGTCTGGGGCTGCGGCTGGCCGCGCCCGAGCGCCTGGCGGCCTGGAAGGTCCTGCGGGTGCTGCCGCATGGGGTCGACACGCTGCTGCTGTCGACGGCGATCGCGATGGTGGTGGTCGGCGGCATCGATCTGCTGCAGTCTCCCTGGCTGCTGGCCAAGATCGGCGCGCTGGGGCTCTACATCGTGCTGGGCTCGGTGGCGCTCAAGCGCGCGACCACCCGCACCGGCCAGGCCGCGGCCGGTCTGGCGGCGCTGGCCACCGTCGGCTGGATCGTCGCCACCGCGGTGGGCAAGCAGCCCTGGCTGCCCTGACGGACTTTTCCTGCTTCCATTCCTCCATGACGCTTCCCGGCTTCCATTCCCCCGCGATCGGCTTCGAGCAGCCCTTCGAGATGCTCTCGGCCTGCCACGAGCGGGTCGAGCGCACGCTGGCGCTGTTCGAGCGCCTGGTCGTGCATGTGCGCGCGCAGGGCCATGACGCGGCCTCGCGCTCGGCCGCGGCCGACGTGCTGCGCTATTTCGACCTGGCCGCGCCGCACCACCACCAGGACGAGGAGCGCCATGTGCTGCCGCGGCTTCGCGCCTCGGGCGTGGCGGACGCGCTGGCGCTGGCCACTTCGATCGAGGCCGAGCACCGCCGGATGGAGGCGCTGTGGGCGCGCCTGCGCGAGCCGCTGCTTGTCTGGCGCGAGGCGCCCGACGGCGATGGCCCGGGTCGCGATTTCCCGCTCGAGGCCGAGCGGCAGGCCTGGACCGCGCTCTACGCCGGCCACATCGAGGCGGAGGAGGGCCGCGCCTACCCACAGGCCCGTGCGAGCATCGACGCGCAGCCCGGCGCTGCGGAGACGCTGGCCGACATCGGCGCCGAGATGGCCGCGCGCCGCCGCACACCGCGAGGTGTGGCATGAGCGCCCGCCGCGAGTGGCTGCGCCTGGCGCTGGGCGGTGCCAGCCTGGCGCTGGGCTGGCCGGGCGTGCGGGCCCAGGCGGCCCTCGTCGCGGGCGAGCTGCCGCAGGAGCGGGCTGTGCCCGGCGGCGTGGTGCTGATCCCGCTCGGCCCGGCGGCGCAGGAGCCGCGCGCCGAGCATCAGGGCGTGCCGCTGCTGGTGGTCGGCGACCCGATCGCCTGGACCGCGGTGCTCGGGCTGGCGCTGGCGGCCGCGCCCGGCGCCGGCGAGATCATCGTGCGCCGCGACGATCGTCCGCCCGAGCGGCTGCCCTACCGCGTGACCCCGCACCGCTACGCCGAGCAGCGCCTGACGGTGGCGCCGCGCCATGTCGAGCTTTCGCCCGAGAACCTCGCCCGCCATGAGCGCGAGCGCGAGCGCCAGGCGCAGATCGTCGCCCGCTTCAGCCGGCCGCTGCCGGCCACGCTGCGCATGCGTGTGCCCACGGCCGGGCCGCGCTCGGGCTCCTTCGGCCTGCGCCGGGTCTTCAACGGCCAGCCGCGCAATCCGCACAGCGGCATGGACATCGCCGCGCCGACCGGCACGCCGGTGGTGGCGCCGCTGGACGGCGAGGTGGTCGATGTCGCCGACTACTTCTTCAACGGCCGCACCGTCTGGCTCGACCACGGCGGCGGCCTGCTGTCGATGTTCTGCCACCTCTCGGCCGAGCATGTGCGCCCCGGCGACCGCGTGCGTACCGGCGAGCGGGTGGCCGATGTCGGCGCCACCGGCCGGGTGACCGGGCCGCACCTGCACTGGTCGATCAGCCTGAACCGCGCACTGGTCGATCCGGCGCTGTTCCTGGCATGAGCACCGAGTCCTCGCTGCTGCCGCAGGCCCTGAGCCTGCTGTCCGGCCTGGTCGGACCGGTGGAGCTGGTGGCCACGCTGGCGTTCGCGCTCTCGGGCGCGATCGAGGCGGCGCGGCGCCGGCTCGATGCGGTCGGCGTGGTGGTCGCCGCCTTCCTGACCGCCTTCGGCGGCGGCACGCTGCGCGATGTGCTGCTCGACCGCCGGCCCTTCTTCTGGGTCGAGAACAGCACCCAGGTCGCGGCGGTGTTCGGGCTGTGCATCGGCGCGATGGTGATGATCCGCGCCCGCCATCTGCGCCTGACCGAGCGGGCGATGTTCTGGCCCGACACGCTCGGCCTGGGCCTGTTCGGCGCCGCCGGCACGCAGATCGCGCTGTCGGTGCAGATGCCGGCGCTGATCGCGGTGCTGATGGGCGTGATCACCGCGGTCTTCGGCGGCGTGCTGCGCGACATGGTCTGCAGCCAGATCCCGGCGACGCTGCGCGACCACCGCCCCTATGCGCTGTGCGTCTTCATCGGCGGCTGGGCGCTGGTGCTGGCCTCGCAATGGCTGCACTGGTCGGCCGACGCGGCGCTGCTGGGCTCGGCGGCGGTCACCATCGTGCTGCGCTGGCTGGCGGTGGCGCTGGACTGGCGGCTGCCGGCGTGGCGCATGGACTGAGCGCGGCGTCGCGCGCTGGCCGCATCGAAGATCAGCGCCTGTCCGGGCCCACCTCGATCGCCCGCCCCGTCTCCAGGAAGGCGCCGCCGGCGACGTAATGCAGCGTGCGCGGCGCGGTGCTGCCGGGCGTGTCGTCGACATGCCAGCGGCCGTCGCGGAACACCCGCGCATCGGCCTGCGCGGCGACCACCTCGGCGATGAACAGGTCATGCCGGCGCTGGTTCTCGACGTCGGGCAGCACGCGGCACTCCAGCCAGGCCAGGCAGCCGGCGATCCGCGGCGCGCCGATCTGCGTGGCCGCCAGCCGCTCGAAGCCGCAGGCGCCGATCTTGTCGGCCTGCTCGCGCCCCGAGCCCGATCCGGCTGCCAGCACGTCGGCAGCCTGCGCGCTCGACGGAATGTTCAGCACGAACTCGCCCGAGGCCTCGACCAGCTCGCGGGTGAAGGTGCTGCGGTCGATGACCACCACCACCTTCGGCGGCATGAAGTCCAGCGGCATCGCCCAGGCGGCGGCCATGACATCGTCGCGCCCGGCATGGGCGCTGCTGACCAGCGTGACCGGCCCGTGGTTGAGCAGGCGGTAGGCGCGGTCGAGGGGGACGGGGAGGAGGCGGGCGGAGCTCATGGACCGGATTGTGAGCGTGCGGCCGGTGCTACCCTCGGCGACCGGATTCCCTGTCTCCCTGTCGCCACCTTCCGCTGCGCCGCGCCGATGCCTGCCGATTCCCGCCTCGTCTATTCCACCGATTCCGGCCGGGTCTGCCCGGACTGCCGCCAGCCGGTGCTGCAGTGCCTGTGCCGCGCGGCGGCCGTCTCGGGCACGCCCGACGGCGTCGTCAAGGTCAGCCGCGAGAAGCAGGGGCGTGGGGGCAAGACCGTCACGGTGGTGCGCGGGCTGGGGCTGGCGGGCGATGAACTGACGGGGCTGGCCAAGGGCCTGAAGGCTGCCTGCGGCAGCGGCGGCACCGCCAAGGACGGCGTGGTCGAGATCCAGGGCGACCATGTCGAGAAGGTGATCGGCTGGCTGCAGCAGCGCGGCCGCACGGTCGGGCGTGCCGGCGGCTGAGCCGGCCGGTCTCGTTCAGTCCAGCGGCGTCAGCCCGTGGCGCAGCCGCGCGCGGGCGCAGGCCTCGTCGCCGCGGCCCAGCGGCGCGAGCATGCCGAACTCGCGGCAGGGGCCCGGGCGCCACTCATAGATGCCGCAGCCGGCCTTTTCTCCGACGGTGCCGACCAGCGCGGCGCAGCGTGGCCGGGCATGGTCGGTGCCGCGCATGCGCGCCAGCATGTCGCCCAGCTCGACCGCCAGGCCGTCGGGCACGCAGCCGCCGCGCGACTGCAGCTCCTCGGGCGAGAAGTCGACCCGGAAGCTGGCGCAGCAGGCGCCGCAGGTGAGGCAGGGGTTGTCGGCGGGCGTGCTCATCGCGGGCGTCAGCCCAGGCGGGCGTGGTGGCGCTCGATCTGCGCGCGCACCTGGACCGGCGCGGTGCCGCCCAGCGTCGAGCGCGCGTTGAGCGAGCCCGCCAGCGTCAGCGCCTCGGCCACGTCGGCGGTGATGCGCGCGTCGTAGCCCTGCAGCGTCTCCAGCGGCAGCTCGGCCAGGTCCTTGCCCAGCGCGATCGCGTCCTTGACCGCATGCGCCACCACCTCGTGCGCGTCGCGGAAGGGCAGGCCCTTCTTGACCAGGTAGTCGGCCAGATCGGTCGCGGTGGCGTAGCCGCGCAGCGCGGCGCGCTCCATCGCGTCCTTCTTCACCGTCAGGCCGCCCGAGCGGCTGCCGTCCGCCGCGACCTCGCCGCCGATCATCTCGGCCATGATGCGCAGCGTGTCGTTGACCGTGTCGACCGTGTCGAACAGCGGCTCCTTGTCTTCCTGGTTGTCCTTGTTGTAGGCCAGCGGCTGGCCCTTCATCAGCGTGATCAGGCCCATCAGATGGCCGACGACGCGGCCCGACTTGCCGCGCGCCAGCTCCGCCACGTCCGGGTTGCGCTTCTGCGGCATGATGCTGGAGCCGGTGCAGTAGCGGTCGGAGAGGTTGATGAAGCCGAAGTTCTGGCTCATCCAGACCACGATCTCTTCCGCCAGGCGCGAGACGTGGATCATCACCAGCGAGGCGAACGCGGTGTACTCGATCGCGAAGTCGCGGTCGGAGACGGCGTCCAGGCTGTTCTGGCAGACCGCCTCGAAGCCCAGCGTGCGTGCCACGCGCTCGCGGTCGAGCGGGTAGCTGGTGCCGGCCAGTGCCGCGGAGCCCAGCGGCAGGCGGTTCACGCGCTTCCTGAGATCCGCCAGACGCTCGGCGTCGCGCGCGAACATCTCGACATAGGCCAGCAGGTGGTGCGCGAAGCTGACCGGCTGCGCCACCTGCAGGTGGGTGAAGCCCGGCAGGATGGTGTCGACGTTCTGCTCGGCGACCGAGACCAGGGCGCGCTGCATGTCGGCCAGCAGCACCGCGGTGGCGTCGATCTCGTCGCGCAGCCACAGGCGCACATCGGTGGCGACCTGGTCGTTGCGGCTGCGGCCGGTGTGCAGGCGCTTGCCCGCGTCGCCCACCAGCGTGGTCAGGCGCGCCTCGATGTTCAGGTGCACATCCTCCAGATCCAGCTTCCACTCGAACTGGCCGGCCTCGATCTCGGCGCGGATCTGCGTCATGCCGCGCTCGATATCGGCCAGGTCGGCCGCGCTGATGATGCCCTGCGCGGCCAGCATCTCGGCGTGCGCCAGGCTGCCGGCGATGTCGGCGCGCCACAGGCGCTTGTCGAAGAAGACGCTGGAGGTGTAGCGCTTGACCAGCTCGCTCATCGGTTCGGAGAACAGGGCGGACCAGGCCTGGGCCTTCTTGTCGAGCTGGTTGTCGGAGGCGGGATGGCTCATCGGAGGGGCAGTCGGGAGTCCGGACGGAGGTCGACCGGAAGTGGCAGAAACGCCCGGCAGCCCCGCGCAAGCGGGCCGGCCGGGCGACAATGGCGCAGATTGTAGAGAGCGCGCGCCCGTGAGTCCGTCCCCGTCCGCCAGCGCCGGTGAATCCGCCGGTCTGCCGCCCCGTTCCGTGCCGATGCTGTGCCAGGGCGGGCTGGTGCTGCGCACCGTGCTGTTCGTGCATGGCGTGCTGGTGCTGGGCCTGGGGCTGCGCGGCGGTGATCTGGCCGGTCTGCTGGGCGAGCTGTCGGTGCTGGTGGTGGCGGTGCTGCCGGCCACGCTGGTGTGGCTGCTGGCCGGCTGCGCGCTGCGGCCGCGGCTGGCGCGGCTGGCGCCGATGCCGGCCGCCGCGCTGATGGGCCTGATCGGCCTGCTGTGCGCGCTGGGCGCCTGGGCGGAGCTGCGCTGGCTCGAGCAGGTCGAGCCGGGCGCGCTGACCGCGCTGTCTGCCGCATCGAGCGGCGCGGCGCTGGCGGTGGCGGTCTGGCAGGTGCTGTGCCTGCGCGAGCGCCTCAACCTGCCCGCCGGCACCCAGGCGCGGCTGGCCGAGCTGCAGTCGCGCATCCGGCCGCATTTCCTGTTCAACGCGCTCAACAGCGCGATCACGCTGGTGCAGATCGACCCGGTGCGGGCCGAGGCGGTGCTGGAGGACCTGTCGGAGCTGTTCCGCGCCGCGCTGGCCAGCGCCGACGCGCCGGTCACGCTCGGCCAGGAGATCGAGCTGGCGCAGCGCTATCTGGCCATCGAGCAGGTGCGCTTCGGTGCGCGGCTGCGGGTGCGCTGGCAGCTCGATGCGCAGGCTGCCGCCGCCCGGGTGCCGGCGCTGATGCTGCAGCCGCTGGTGGAGAACGCGGTCAAGCACGGCATCGAGCCCTCGACCGAGGGCGGCGAGATCGTCATCCGCACCGGCGTGCGTCATGGCATGGCGCTGCTGACGGTCACCAATCCGCTGGGCGAGGGCCGCCCGCGCCGCGGCCACGGCATGGCGCTGCGCAATGTGCGCGAACGGCTGATGCTGCTGCATGACCTGGGCGTGCGCTTCGAGGCGGGCGCGATCGATGGCGGGCGCTTCCGGGTGCGCATCGCGATCGCGCTGCCGGACTGAGACCGGGTACCGGACCGAGGAAAGGGGCCGACAGGCATGGACATGACGACGCCGCTGCGGGTGCTGCTGGTCGACGACGAGGAGCTGTCGCGGCTGCGGCTGCGCACCTTGCTGGCCGACTGCGTCGATCCGGCCGCCCAGGTGGTCGGCGAGGCGGCCACCGCGGCCGCGGCGCTGCACTGGCTGGCGCTGCATGCTGCCGATGTGGTGCTGCTCGACATCCGCATGCCCGGCATGGACGGGCTGGCGCTGGCGGCGCGGCTGCGCGCGATGCCGCAGCCGCCGCGGGTCATCTTCGTGACCGCGCATGCCGAGCATGCGCTGGCGGCCTTCGAGGTCGAGGCGGTCGACTACCTGACCAAGCCGGTGCGCCGGCTGCGGCTGCAGGAGGCGCTGGCGCGGGTGGCGCAGCGTCTGGGCGGTGCGCTGCCGGCGACCGCACCTGCGCCGCTGGCCGAACCCGCGCCGGCGGTGCCGGTCATCGTGGTGCATGAGCGCGGCGAGCTGCTGCGGGTGCCGCTGACCGAGGTGCTCTACCTGAAGGCCGAGCAGAAATACGTGACGCTGCGCACCGCACACCGCACGCTGCTGCTCGACGAGTCGCTGGCCGAGCTGGAGGAGCGGCTCGGGCGCCGCTTCCTGCGCATTCACCGCAACGCGCTGGTGGCGCTGGATGCGGTGGCGGCGCTGGAGCGGCGCCGCTGGAGCGACGAGCGCGGCGAGGCCGAGGCCAGCGAGGTCTGGGCGGTGCGCATCGCCGCCACCGACGAGTGGCTGGCGGTGTCGCGCCGCCAGCTCGCCAGCGTGCGCGATCTGCTGGCGGCCGAGGGGCTGTGAGCGCCGCCCCGGCCGCCGGGCCTCAGCGCTCGGTGGCGCCCAGGTCGATGGCCGCGCCCTTGACGGTGCGCGCCACCGGCGCGTAGCTGCTGTCGAGCTGGTAGTTCACGCCGTAGGCGCTGGCTGCGCTCGGACCGGCCTTGCCGGCATCGATGATCGCGCTCGAGGCATTGGGCACGAAGCTGCTGGTGTCGAAGGGCGCGCTGCTGCCGGTCAGCAGGTTGGCGGTGCCGTTGACCTGGCCCTTGAGCGTCTTCCAGGCGGTGGTGTCGGTCCAGTCGCTGCGGATCCAGTTCACGCCCAGGTTCAGGATGCCGTCGGGCGTGTAGCTGGTGGAGAGCGAATCGTTCTCGGCCTGGCGCAGGTTCAGCGAGGTCACGGACGCGTCGAACCAGAACACGTTGTTCCACGCCTCCACCGTTTCCAGCGTCGTCGAGATCTGGAACAGGCGCACATTGGTGCCGGTGCCGTGCACGGTGTTGTTGAAGAAGTAGAGCGTGCCGCGCCGGAACAGTGTCTCGCCCCAGTTCGCGCCGGCCGCGGCACCGAAGTGGTCGCCGCCGTAGTGGAAGAAGCTGCCGTCGTCGCCGTTCTTCTTGAACTGGTTGCCGTAGACGAAGGTGCTGCGGTAGGCCGCCAGCGCGGTCGCGGTGACGGGAAAGTCCTCGGCCTCGACCATGTCGACCGAGCGCGCGCCGCCCTCGATGCGGTTGTAGCGCACCACCAGCCCGGCCGAGCGGTCCTTGACCGCGTTGCCCAGCGCGCCGCTGCGCAGCGGCCCGTAGCGGTTGAACTCGATCACCAGTCCGACGCTCTGGGTGTAGGTGGTGTGCTCGCGGTCGCTGCCGGCGATGCCGTGGCCCCACAGGTAGTTGCCGGCGATGCGGATGTTCTTCGTGACCATGAAGTCGCCGTCGTCGGTCGAGCGGCTGAAGACGGCCATCTGGCAGTCGCTGATCTCGTTGTCGGCGATCAGGATGTTCTGGCCGCGGTCGATCCAGACGCAGGCGCCGAACTGCGCATAGTTCTTGGTCGCGCCGGCCGCATCGGTGAAGGTGTAGCTCGGGTGGGCGGCGCGGATGTTCAGGCCGTCGATCTGGATCCAGGTCGGGTAGTCGGTGTAGGTGCCGCTGGCCAGTGCCTTGACGACGATGACGCTGCGGGTCTGGTGGATGTCCTGCGTCTCGGCGGTGTTGCCGTAGGCGCTGAGCAGTGCGCTGCGGGTGGTGGCACCGCTGCCCTCGATGATCGGGCGCTCGTTGTTCGGGCCGCGCACGCCGCAGATGCGCACCGGTGCGGTCTGCGTGCCCTGGGCCGCGACCAGGAACTTGCCCTTGTAGGGCGTCGACGAATAGAAGATGCGGACGGTGTCGCCGGCCTTCAGGCTTTCCCAGGGCACCTGGTCGAGTGCGGTGTAGGTCTTGCCCGGACCGACCTGGTAGTCGGTGCCCTTGCCCGAGGCTTCGCAGGTGCTCAGCTCCAGCGTCTCGACCGGCGGCGTCGGGGTCGGGGCGGGCGAGGGGCTCGGCGTGGTGCCGCCCGATCCGGTGTCTTCGCCGCCGCCGCCGCAGCCGGCCAGGGCCGCACCCAGCGCCAGGGCGGTGCCTGCCCAGAGCATGCGCACGCGTCGTGCCCGAGTCTTGTCCATCATGCTGTCCATGGGCCGTTCGCCTGTTTCAGTGTTCGTTGTCGTGAATCGTCCTCGCCGACGAGACGTCGGCGCCGCAGGTTCGCGACGATAGGGACGGCCGAATCGAACAGGGTAAGCATTTCCCGTGCATGTAACTGTCATGCACAAAATGACACCCCCCGCGAATAGGGGGTGTAAAAAAGGAATTAGTGAAACATTGATGTGATTTGCCTGCGCATCAAATCAACTTATTCGTGAATTGTTTCACGGTCATCGTGGCAGCCGTGTGAAGTATCTTGAAGTGCGCTGCGAGCCGCTGCGCCTCAGGAGTGGTCTGTCCGCTTCAGTCCGGGACGGCCTGCGGGCATGTGCACCTACATGAGGTTGCAACTGATCGGCCGATGGCGGGAGCGGACAACGCCGCCGCCCGCCAGATGCTCAGCGGAAGTTCATCGCAGGCTCATCGCTCGACCGCGCCAAGATCGTGGCCGAGGCCGCTCATGCGACGCAGCTGCGGCAGGCCGAGCGCGTCGATCTGATGGCTCAGCACCAGACTGACCGGGGAGGCGGTGCTGCGCTTGCCCGCGTCGATCAGCGCCGATCCGGCCACCGGGCGGAAGGAGGCGGCGTCGAAGGGCTGTGTCGTGTCGCCGAGCTGCGGCTCGACCAGATTGAGCTGGCCGCGCACCTTGTGCCAGATGTCCGAGTCCTGCCAGCCGCTGCTGATCCAGTTGCGTCCGAGGTTGACGATGCCCCCGCCGATCCAGGGTGCGGCCACCTCGCGGTCCATGCGCATGTTCTTGTCGCGGATGCTCGGGGCAAAGTGGATGACATTGTTCCAGGCCTCGACCTTTTCCTCGGTGGTGGCGATGCGGAACACCCAGGCCGCGGTGCCCTTGAGCATCAGCGTGTTGTGGAAGAAGTGCAGCGTGCCCTTGCGGAAGATCGGCTCGCCCCAGGTCGCGCCGGCCTGGCTGCCGAAATGATCGCCGCCATAGGTGATGACGCTGCCGGTGTCTCCGGTCTTGATGATCTGGTTGCCGTAGACGAAGGTGTTGCGATAGGCAGGCGTGGCCATCGCGGTGAGCGGGAAATCTTCGGCCTCGACCAGATCGATCGCGTGCGAGCCCTCCTCGATGCGGTTGTGGCGCACCACCGTGCCGGCCGAGCGGTCCTTGACGCCGTTGCCCAGCGCACCCTGACGCAGCGGCTCGTAGCGGTTGAACTCGATCACCGTGCCGATGCTCTGGGTGTAGGTGCTGTGCTGGTGCACATTGCCGACGATGCCGTGGCCGGCGAAGCGGTTGCCGGCGATGTACAGATTGCGCGTCACCGCGAAGTCGCCGTCGTCGGTCGACTTGCTGAACACGCCCATCTGGCAGTCGGTGATCTCGTTGTCGACGATCGAGATGTCGTGACCCCGCTCGACCCAGACGCAGGCTCCGAAGGGCAGATAGCTGCGCAGCGCCCCGGCGGCATTGCGGAAGCTGCGGCTCGGATGCGCGCCGGTGATCTTCAGGCCATCGATGCGGATGTGGCGCGGGTAGGCGGTCCAGCCCTGGGCCGGGTCCGACTTGATGACGATGAGGCTGCGGTCCTGGTGAATGTCGCGGGCGTAGGTGCTCGAGCCGTAGAGGCCGGAGAGCGCGGCCCGGGTGGTGGCGCCATCCGCGTCGATGACCGGGCGCGAGCCGTCGGCGCCGCGCACGCCGCAGATGCGCACCGGCGCGTCGGCCGTGCCCTGGGCGACGATCGCGAACTTGCCGCGGTAGGGCGTCGGCGCGGGGTGGATGCGCACCGTGTCGCCCGCCTTCAGGCTTTCCCAGGGCACCTGGTCGAGCGTGGTGTAGGCCAGTCCCGGTCCGACCGGAAAGTCCCGCCCCTTGCCCGAGGGCTGGCAGGGTGTCAGGCCCAGCGCGGCCGCGGCCACCGTGCTGCGGGTGCTGCCGATGGCCAGCACGCCGGGCGGCGCGGAAATGGTGCGGGTCAGCGTGCTGGCGCTGGCTGCCGTGACGGCGGTGACCGAGGTGACGGCGGTGGTGGCGTTCGCCGTGCGGATGACGACCTGGGCCTGCGCCGGCCGTGCCGCCAGGGCCATCAGGGCGCTGCCGGCCATCAGTCCGGCCAGACCGGTGACTGCGCCCCGAAATGCGATATTTTCGGTGGCGACGCTGCAATGAAACATGGAGACAACCTTTCGAGCCGGAAATGAGCCTGAGAAGACGACAGAATCTCCTGATCTGGAAAACTGTCATTCCCCCCTGATGGATGTCGGCATCTGGATGCGGGGGTTCAGTGCCGGGCGAAATTCACGGAGCGAAAGGTAGGCAGACCGCCGGGGGCCGCCCGTAAGCAAGTAGGGGAATCTGTAACTGCGGCGCCTCGAAACCGGTCAATCCGAGGGTGAAAGATCATGAAAAACCCCGTGGACGGGTTTTTCAGGCTCAGCCTGGTATTTGTGGGCGGGTTTCCTTCATTCGTGCGCATCGGCACGAACCGTGCGGTACCGGTCGGCCGCCTGTTCCGGGGGAGGGGGCGTGGTCCTCCCGGGTTTTTCGTGTACCGGCCGGCGGCCTGCAATTACAACTGGCCGGAAATGCCCCGCAATTCATTCGATCGATGTCGCGGAATATTTCCGGCTGCGGCGTGGCCGAATCTCGCAGATTCATGGCCGCGCCGGTGGCTGGCGCAGCGGGTGCCGCGCTCAGGGCTGCTCGATGGCCCCCAGATCGGGGCCGCGGCCGCGGACCGGGCGTTTGGCCAGGCCGCGCTCCTCCCCGATCTGATGGCTCAGGCGCAGTGGCTGACCGGCCGAGTCGGTCGGCAGATCGCCGGCGGGCTGATCGAGGCGCGCCAGCGGCGTGCGCATCCGGCCGCTGGCCGTGCTGATGGCCGGCGGCGGGCCTTCGAACAGCTGCGCGCCGCTGGTGCGCACCCGCACGACCGAGTCCGGGCCGGCCTGGGCCCAGTCGCGCGAGATCCAGTTGCTGCCGGCAAACTCGACCGTGCCGGCCTGGTGGCCGACCCGCATCTGGGTGCTGCCCAGATTGACGATCAGGTTGCCGGTGGCGCGCACCGTCTGGCGGGCGCCGGGCATGTCGAACAGCGCCATGTACCAGGCCTGCTGCTGGGTGCCGCTGTGGATCACGGTGTTGTGGAAGAAATGCAGCGTGCCGTTGCGGAAATGGCGCTCGTCGTTGTCGCCGCCCCAGTGGATCAGCTTGACCGAACCCGAGCCCGGCAGCGACAGGTCGTTCAGGATCAGGTTGCCGTAGACCCAGGCGTCCGGATAGTGGCGATCCTCGCGCACCGGGCGCACGCCGCCCTCGATCTCGACCAGATCGAGCGCACGCGCCGCCGCGGTGATGCGGTTGAAGCGCACCACCGTGCCGCTGGAGCGGTCCTTCAGCGACGAGCCGCGTGCGCCGGGGATCAGCTGGCCGATGTCGTTGCCCTCGTAGAGCGCGCGTGCGGTCTGCACATACAGGTTGTGCTCCAGCCAGCTGCCGACATTGCCGTTGTTCCAGATGCGGTTGTGGCGGATGAAGACATTGCGGCTGGATTCCTCGTCGGAGCGGCTGTTGACGAAGATGCCGTTGCCGTTGCCGGTGATCTCGCAGTTCTCGACGGTCAGGTCCTCGACCACGATGGCGTAGATCGCCGCGGCACCGGCGACATAGCGCCCGCTCTGGCCGTCCATGCCGGTGTAGCGCCTGTCCTTGTGCGCGCCGGTGAGCTTCAGGTTCTGGATGCGGATGTGGCGCGGCCGGCTGCCCCAGGCCTGGTCGCGCGACTTGTAGATGAAGATCAGCCCGTAGGGCTCGCTGTACTGCTTGCTGAAGAAGCCGCTGGCGGCGGCATCGCGGGCGGTGGTGGCGTTCTCGCCGCTGATGACCGGGCGGCGGCACTGCGCGTCGGTGACGCCGTTGAGCACCACCGGCGCATCGGCGCGGCCCTGCGCGCGCAGGCCGATCTTGGTGCGGTAGGGCTCGGGGCGGTGGTGGATGTTGACCACGTCGCCGGCCTGCAGCGACAGCCAGGGCACCTCGTCGAGCTCGGTGAAGGTCTGGCCCGGACCGACATGGAAGGTGCGCCCGCTGCCGGTGAGCGCGGTGCTGCAGCCGTCGGCGCGGGCCGGCTCGACCACCGGCGGCGGCCACGGGCCGTCCTCGCGCGGCGCGGCGGCCTGGCTGGCCGCCGCGGCCGGTGCTTCCGGCGTGGGCACCGGCGCCGGCGCGCTGTCGAGAAAGCGGCCGGACTCGGCGCTGGGCCAGCCTGCGGCGGGCTGGCCGCTGTGCTCGGTGGGCACGCGCACGGTCTGGGCCTGAGGCAGGCCGTGCAGCAGGGTCAGGCCGCTCAAGCCAAGGAGGCCAAGGCCGAGCAGTCGGGGGGCGGGCAGGGGCATGCTGAAGGTCTCCTGTCGGTGCGTCGGGCGAGGGTCGGGAAAGCCCCGATCTTGCCGCAGCGCTGCGCTAACATCCCGCGCCACAAGCACCCTGGCACAGGGAGAGGACAGGATTTCATGAGGCTGATGCACATCGTCGACTCGCTCGAGTTCGGCGGACTTGAACGGGTGGTCACCGATCTGGCGATCGAGCAGAAGCGCCGCGGCGACACGGTCTGCGTCTTCAGCCTGCTGGCCACCGAGGGGCTCAAGCCCGAGCTGGAGGCCGCCGGCGTCGAGGTGATCGTCGGCCACAAGCGCGACGGCCTCGATCTCGGGCTGATCCTGAGGCTGCGCCGCGCGATGGCCTGGCGCAACATCGATCTGGTGCATGCCCACAACTTCGTGCCCAACTACCACGCCGCCGCGGCGATCCGCACGATGTTCGGCGGCCCGGTGCAGGTCTGCAGCCTGCACGACATGGGCTTCCGGCTCGAGCGCGAGAAGCGGCTGCGCCAGTACTTCCTGTGGTCGCTCAGGCACACCCGTGGCGTGGCGATGGTGGGCTCGCAGGTGCACGGCCGCTATGTCGGCGACGGCCTGGTGCCGGCCGAGCGGGCCACCACGGTGCTCAACGGCATCCCGGTCGAGCGCTTCCGCTGGACGCTCGAGCGCCGTCGCATCGCCCGCGAGCGCCTGGGCGTGCCCGAGGACGCGCTGCTGATCGGTGCGGTCGGCCGCCAGGTGGCGCTGAAGAACCACCGGCTGCTGATCGCGCTGATGCCGGCGCTTCTGAAGCGGCACCCCTCGCTGCATCTGGCGCTGGTGGGCTCCGGCCCGCTGGAGGCCGAGCTGCGCGCGCAGGCCGAGACTGCGGGCGTGGCCGCGCGGGTGATCTTCACCGGCCAGCGCAAGGATGTGGCCGACCTCACGCCGGGCTTCGACATCTTCGCGATGCCCTCGCTGACCGAGGGCCTGTCGATCGCGCTGCTCGAGGCCTGCGCGACCCGGCTGGCGATCGTTGCCACCGCGGTGGGCGGCAACCCCGAGATCGTGCGCGACGGCCAGACCGGCCTGCTGGTGCCGCCCGACCAGGGCGAGCCGCTGCAGGCCGCGCTGGAGCGGCTGCTGGCCGACGCCGCGCTGCGCGAGCGCCTGGGCCAGGCCGCCTGCGACTGGGTGAGCGAACACGCCTCGATCGGCGCGCTCTACCGCACCTGCAGCGCGTTCTACCAGCGCGCTCGGGGGCGGTGAGGCTCGGGCGGGTCGCAGGCTGCGACAATCGCGGCCCTCCTGCCTTGTCTCCTCCGCCTGGACCGCCCATGTCATTCGTTTCCCTCGGCCTGAAGCCGCCCCTGCTGAGCGCGCTGCGCGAACTCGGTTTCACGCAGCCCACGCCGGTGCAGGCCGAGGCGATTCCCGCCGCGCTCTCGGGCGCGGATCTGCAGGTCTCGGCGCAGACCGGCTCGGGCAAGACGCTGGCCTTCGCGCTGCCGCTGCTGCAGGCCGATCTGGCCGCCACCCGTGCCTGGCCGCGCGCGCCGCACGGGCTGGTGCTGGTGCCGACGCGCGAGCTGGCGATGCAGGCCGGCGAGCTGCTGCGCGATCTGGCGCGCCGGCTGCCGGATCCGCCGCGGGTGTCGGTGCTGTTCGGCGGCGTGTCGATCAATCCGCAGATGATGGCCTTGCGCGGCGGCACCGAGCTGGTGGTGGCCACGCCGGGCCGGCTGCTCGATCTGGTCGATCACAACGCGATCCGGCTCGACCATGTGCGCACGCTGGTGCTCGACGAGGCCGACCGGCTGCTCGACCTGGGCTTCGCCGACGAGCTGACCCGCGTGCTGGCGCTGCTGCCGGCGCGCCGGCAGAACCTGCTGTTCTCGGCGACCTTTCCGGCGTCGGTGCAGTCGCTGGCCGATGCGCTGCTGCGCGCGCCGGTGCGCATCGACATCGCGCCGGGGCCGGTCGCCGGCGCGGCCGGGGAGGGCGGCGAGGGCGCCGCGGCCCATCCCGACATCCACGAGCGCGCGATTGCGCTCGACGCCGGCCGGCGCACCGGCGTGCTGCGCCAGCTGCTGAAGACGCATGGCTGGGACCGGGTGCTGGTCTTCGTCGCCACCCGCCATGCCACCGAGCTGGTCGCGCACAAGCTCGGCCGCGAGGGCGTGCCGGCGCATGCGCTGCACGGCGAGCTGAGCCAGGGCACCCGCACCGAGGTGCTGGCGGCCTTCCGCGCCGGGCGCATCCGCGTGCTGGTGGTGACCGATCTGGCCGCGCGCGGCATCGACATCCCGGCGCTGCCGGCGGTGGTCAACTACGACCTGCCACGCTCGACCGACGACTACACCCACCGCATCGGCCGCACCGGCCGCGCCGGGCTGAGCGGCACCGCGGTGAGCTTCGTCAGCGCCGCGACCGAGGCGCATTTCCGCCTGATCGAGAAGCGCCAGGGCCGGCGCGTGCCGCGCGAGCAGCTCGCCGGCTACGAGCCGACCGAGACCGCCACGCCGGAGCAGTCCGCCGGCGGCATCAAGGGCCGGCGCCCGAGCAAGAAGGACAAGCTGCGGGCGGCAGCCGCTGCCGCCGCCGCAGCCAATCAGGATCAGCGCGGCGGCAGCTGAGCCTTGAGCCAGGCGTAGGTGCGGCTCAGGCCTTCGGGCGTGGGCACGCGCTGCGTCCAGCCGATCTTCTTCAGGCCGTCGTTGCTGTAGCGGATCGGCGTGTACATCGACTTCACGACATAGGGCGTGAAGACCGCCGGCATCTGGCCCTTGGACTTCCTGTTGTAGGCCACCAGCTTGCCCGACACCCACAGGAAGGCGCCGAAGGGCAGCGTGACGACGCGCATCTTCTGCACGTTCTTCAGGTAGCCGTCGAGGTACTGGCGGCAGGTCGGGATCTGGTCGTCGACCACCGCGAAGGCGCTGCCGCTGGGCGCGTGCACCGCGGCGCGCGCGACCGCGTCGGCGCAGTTCTCGACATAGGTCAGCGGCAGCAGCGCGCCGTTGCCCAGGCTGGCGAACAGGCCCATCGCCTTCAGGCCGACGCGCGGCGACAGCGCGCCGCCCCCGGGGCCGTAGATCACGCCCGGGCGCAGGATCACCGTCTCGAAGCCGTACTGCCTGGCGAAGTCCAGGAACATGTGCTCCTGGCGGGTCTTGGCGTAGCCGTAGGGGCCCTTGTCGACGCCGACCGGCTCGATCGGGGTGTCCTCGCCCAGCGTGTCGCCCGGCTTCATCGCGTCGGTCTTGTAGACCGCAAAGGAGCTGATCAGCACGATGCGCTTCGTGCCGACGCGCCCGCAGGCCTCGAAGACATTTCGGCTGCCCATCACCGTGTTGGCGAACATGTCGGCGGCGGCGCCCTTCATGCCGGCGGCGGCATGGATGACGCAGTCGACGCCCTCGAGCATCGCGTCGAAGGAGCCGCGCGCGATCAGGTTGGCGCCTGCGGTCTCGAGGCGGGCCTGCGGGAATTCCCGCTGCAGCGACTCGATCAGGCCGGCCGGGGCGCGGCTGCGGAAGTGCAGCCGCAGGTCGTTCTGGCCTGCCATCAGCAGGCTGCGGGTGATCTGCTTGCCGAGGAAACCGCCGGCGCCGGTGAGGAGGATCTTCATGCGCGGGCCTCCGTGGCGGAGGTGGAGTTCTTCGGGTCGGCCATGCAGGCGTCGACGCCCTCGACGATCTGGTCGATGACGCGGCACACCCGCAGGATCTGCTCGGGCGGCACCGGATCGGCGCCACGGCCCTCGACCGCGTCGTAGAAGCGCTCCAGCAGCACGCGCATGCACTGGAAGTAGTGGAACTCGTACTTGCGGAAGCGACCGATGTTGCGCCGGCCGTTGGCGGCGAGCTGCCGGGCCTGCGTCCAGGCCATGAACTGGCGGCCCAGCGCGCTGGGCGCCGACCAGCGCGAGGCACGGATCAGCGTGCGCGAGGTGTAGTCGAGCTCGACCGAGTCGGTGGTGCCGACCACCTTGAGCGTGTGCGGCACCGGGCGGCCGTGCGCGCTGACATTGCCGCTGACGGTGACGCCGCCGCTCCTCAGGATGAAGCGCAGCTCGTCGGGCATCGCGTCGACGATGGCCGAGCCGGTGGGGCCGCGGCGGCGGAAGGCCAGCACGCGGGTGTCGATCTCGTCGCCGAGGAAGGGCACCACCTTGGCCAGCACATGGTCGAGCACGTTGTGGAACAGCTTGCCCGGCAGCCGGTGCACCCAGTGGCCGGGGTCGGTCATCACCGCCAGGCCGTAGTCGCCCGACAGGTTGTAGCCGTAGCTGGTGTCGAGGTGGACGATCTCGCCCAGCTCGCCCTTCTGCAGCAGCGTCTCCAGCTCGAGGCCCGGCGTCTCGTAGTTGTAGAGGTAGTTGACGCCCGCCTTGCGGCCGGCTTCCCTGGCCAGCTTCAGGATCTCGAGCGCCTGCGCCGCGGTCAGCGCGAAGGGCTTCTCCATGAACACATGGCAGCCCGCCGCGAAGGCCATCTTCGCCAGGAACAGGTGCGAGTCCGGCGGCGTGGCGATGTGCACCACGTCCAGGCGCTCCTTGGCGAACATCTCGGCCGCGTCGTCATAGCGGCCGGGGATCTTCATGCGCACCGCCAGCTGCTCGGCCATCAGCGGCTCGCGGTCGCAGACCGCGACCACCTCGCCGCGGCCGATCGCGCGGATCTGTTCGACATGGCCGTCGGCGATCTTGCCGCAGCCGATGATTCCTACCCTCAACACATCTCGCTCCCGGAGAGAAACACGATTTTTCTGGCGGATCGCTCCGCGGGTCAGCGGCTGGTGCGGCCCCAGCTTCCGGCATAGCGGCCGGTGGCATAGCGCCAGGAGGCGACCAGGAAGGCCCAGTTCAGCGCGAACAGGAAGGCCGCCAGCTTGACCAGCGTCGGCAGCTTCACGCCGCGGCTGCTCATCTGCCAGCCTGCCCAGGCGGCCAGATAGGCCAGCGCCTGGCCCAGCGCGTACAGCGCCCAGCCCGACGAGCCGGTCTGCACCGCCAGCGCCACCGAGGCGCCCAGCGCCAGCAGCAGCAGATGCGGCGCGGTCCAGCGCAGCACCTTGTGCGAGACATAGGCGAAGGCGGTGGCCGCCGAGGTGCGTGTCAGGTACTGCGGATGGCGCACCAGCGCCTGGAAGTTGCCGATGCCGATGCGGATGCGCCGCTTGACCTCTTCGCCGATCTCCTCGGGCGTGTCCTCCTCGGCCCAGGCCTTGGGCTCGTAGACCAGCCGGTGGCCGCCGGCCGAGACATTCATCGCGATGACGAAGTCGTCGCAGATGGTGTCCGGGCGGATCGGCTGCCACAGCGCGCGGCGGATCGCGTAGATCGCGCCGTTGGCGCCCAGCAGCGCGCCGATGCGGGCCTCGAAGAACTTCAGGAACTGCTCGATGCGCCAGTACAGGCTGTCCTGGTTGTCGCCGCCGGCGTTGCCCAGCAGGCGCAGCTCGCCGGTGACGCCGCCGACCTTGGGGTCGTCGAAGCGCGAGACCAGCTTCTTGAGCGCACCGCGCTCGAAGTAGGTGTTGGCGTCGGAGAAGACGACGATCGGCTCGGTGGTGCGCGAGACCAGGTCGTTGAGCACGCTGGCCTTGCCGCGGTTCTGCTCGAAGGGCAGCGCGACCAGGCGCGGCTCGCCCGCGAAGCGGCCCATCAGCTCGGCGGTGCGGTCGCGGCTGCCGTCCGAGCCGATGTAGGCGCGCAGCCGGTCGGCGGGATAGTCGAGCGCCAGCAGGTTCTCGATGCGCGAGACGATGTGGCGTTCCTCGTTGTAGGCCGAGATGACGATGGCCACCGGCGGCCAGTCCGGCTCGGTGCCGGCGGCCGAGCGCTGCATCTCCAGCCGGCGCTCGCTCTTGCGGAAGACGAAGGCGACGTCGCGCAGCCCCTGGCTGATCGCGCCGACGACGAAGAGCGCGAGCGGGTAGAGGGCGTAGGAGTAGACCACCGCCACGACCCCTCCGATCGCGACGATGGCCAGCAGCAGCTCGACCACCGCTCAGTTCCCCGCCGGCATCGGGCGGTAGGCCGGGCGCGGGATGACCAGGTCGCGGTACTGGCCGGGCTCGCCGGGCAGGCCCTGCTCGGCGGCCTTGACGATGTTGTACATCTCGCGGGCGCTGACATGGTGCAGCTTCCACTCGCGGCCGTCGTTGTACTTCGCGTGCAGATGCTCGTAGCAGCGGCGCATCGGCTCGCCCAGCAGCGTGTCCATGTCGCGCTCCTGCGTGCCGTGGGTGTGGATCTTCACGAAGATCCACTCCGGCTTGCCCTCGACATGGATGCCGGTCTCGATCCAGGCATCGACCCTGTCGGGCGTGGGCGGGCAGCTGGTGCGGATGTCGGAGTTCTCGATGCGCGGGATGATGCCGAACTTGCGGTCGTTCCACTTGAAGCCCAGCGGGCCCTGGATCAGCATCAGGTCGCCCCAGGGCTTGCCGCCGGCCTTCACCCGCATGCCGGTGTCATGCGACTTGCAGCGCTCCGGATCGTCCTTGGCGTAGTAGATCTTGTTGATCGTCGAGGTCTGGCAGGGGTCGGGCGAGGCCGGGAAGGTGTAGTCGACATAGCAGCCTTCCTCGCGCAGCACGATCAGCTCGTTGTTCACGCCGCAGCCGAAGCCGTGCGGGTGCGAGTTGTCCAGCGCCCAGTTGCCGTGGATGAAGGCCCAGCGCGGCTGCTTCGTCACCGGATCGACCGGCAGCGCGTCGTGGCGGTCGACCAGCGTGCGGGTGAAGCGGCGCAGCTTCTCGCGCAGGCCGGCTTCGGTGTCCTTGTCATGGTGCAGATGGATCTCGATCTCGCCGTAGCCCATGCGGCAGATCTCCACCAGTGCATCGAGGTGCTCGGGGCGGTACTCCTCTTCCGGGTAGAAGAAGCTGTGGATCGGGCCGCGCCCGTCGGCGTCTCGGAACTGGTCGCACAGCGCCGGGTACTCCTGGCGCCAGCGTGCCACCCGGCGGCATTCGGTGGCGTAGTCCGGCTGCTTCCACATCGGCTCGTAGTGGTCGACGAAGCAGAACATCACATGCTTCGTGGTGCCCGGCGGCACCGGGGCGCGCCAGTCCTGCTTCAGATAGCTGAACAGCCATTCCTGGATGTTGCGCTGGCGGATGAACAGCACGACCGCGGCGCACAGCAGCAGCAGGAGCACGACAAGCACATGGACGAGCGTCATCGGAGTCTTGGAGGAATCAAAGATGGAGTCGACAGAGTCTGACTAAAGCGCAATGCAAACGATTCGCCGCAGGCAATCGGGGCGAACTCTAGCATCGTGCGATTGCGGTTTTCCCTGGGGCCGCCTTACCGGAGGGGGCCGGCATGGCCTGAATCAGCCGCCACGCCCGAGCTGATGCGAGAACACGAAGCCACGAATTGCAACAATCGTCAGGAACATGATGATGAAGGTGCTGCGAACCCAGGGGATCGTGTGAATTTTTTCGTATTTGGGCGATTCCTTGTCGGTCATGCCCGGAGCGTGGCTGGCACACCACCAGGCCGACACGCACAGCGCCAGCAGGAAGTACAGCACCGGCTGGTAGGTGCGCGACAGGAACCAGGCACAGACCAGGAAGCCGACCAGCGAGTTGCGCAGCAGCACCACCATCTGGCGGTGCGGGCTGCGCGCGGGCAGGGTCTCGACCGCCGCGCTCAGGCTCTTGAAGGTCAGCACGATCATGCCGACCCACAGGAAATAGCCGACCAGGCCGAGCTCGGCGAAGCACAGCACGAAGGAGTTGTGCGCGGTCAGATGGTGGTGGTCGGTGAAGTTGCCGTAGCCCGCGCCCCAGATCGGACGCCATTTCAGCAGCTCCAGTCCGACCGCCCAGGCCTCGATGCGCTCGCCGGCCGACTGCTCCTGCGACGAGAAGCCGCGCCCGCCCACCGCGCTGGCGCCCAGGAAGGCCACGCCGGCCAGGCCGCCGAGAACCGCGGTGCGGGTGGTGCCCAGCCAGTCGCGCACGATGAAGAACAGCAGCGAGGCCACACCCAGCAGCGCGCCGCGCGACTGGCTCAGCACGATGGCGTAGAGCATGACCGCGCCGGGCGCGACGATCAGCAGGGTGTTGCGCAGCCAGGCCCGCTGGCGCCACAGCACGAACAGCAGCGGCAGGCACATCACCAGCACCTGGGAGAAGTCGTTCGGATCGCTCAGGAAGCCCTGGCCGCGCACGCGCCACAGATACCAGCCGGTCTGGTCCAGCGCGGGGATCTCGGAGGCGGCTGACGGCGGTGCCCGGCTCGGGTCCTCGTCCTCATGCTGGGGCGCGGTCTGGCGCAGCACCAGCTGCTGGGCAAACTGCCCGGTGTGATAGGCCTGGATGCCGAAGAGGGCCGCCACCAGCATCGACAGCACCACTGCTGCGCAGGCGAGCTTGAGCCGGCGCAGCGAGGTCACGTTCAGCGCCACCAGCACGAACAGCATCGACGAGGTGGTGAAGTCGTTCATCGCGGTGAAGGCGCCACCGGCCCAGCCGTTGAGCGCCAGCGACACGCCCAGCATCACCATGAAGGCGAACAGCAGCTTGAAGTCGATGCCGCGCGCGGCGATCTCCTTGCGCACGATGGCGCGGCTGGCGGCCAGGACGAAGCCGAGCGTCCACAGCACCAGCATCGGCCGGTACTCCGCCATTTCCGGCGCGAACAGCTCGATCGGCCGGAAGAAGCTGAGGAACACATAGAGCAGGAAGACCGCGAAACTCATGATCCGGGCGACGGTTCGTGCAAAAGGTCCGATCCTAATGCGCCCGGATGACGGCGGCACGCCTGCACCCCCGGCCGTGGTACCGAAGCGGCTTAATCTGAAATGACGAGGTACCGCGGTGTGTCGCGGAAACATCGTTGCGTGCCAAGGAATTGTCGATCCGGCAGCTTAAGATCCGGCCCGCGTTTGTCGCGTTTATCCGCGTTTCCGACCCTTGACGATCGACGATCCCTGCATGAACAAGCCTGCTGTCCAGCCCCCCCTGCGCCGCGTCCTCTATCACCATCGCACCCAGGGCAAGGCGGTCGAGGGCGTGCACATCCGCGGCATCACCGATGCACTGCGCGCCGAGGGCGTGACGGTGGACATCATCTCGCTGCCCGGTGCCGACCCCTACGCCAGCCCGAAGGCGCTGAGCCCGACCAAGCAGGCCCGGCCCTGGATGAAGTGGGTCACCAGCCTGCCCGAGCCGCTGTTCGAGCTGGCCGAGCTGGGCTACAACGCGGTGGCCGGCTGGCGCATCCGCGAGTACCTGAACGCGCACAGGGACGTCGACCTGATCTACGAGCGCTACTCGCTCTACATGTTCGTCGCGGTGATGATCGCGCGGGCCCGCAGGATCCCGGTGATCCTGGAGATCAACGACTCCACCACCGTCTACCGGGTGCGGCCGCTGTTCTTCCAGCGTCTGGCCACGATGATCGAGCGCTGGGTGTTCCGCAACGCCAATGGCCTGGTCTTCGTCTCCGGCGCTTTCCGCGACCATGTGACGAAGGCGCATGGCGGCAAGATCGCGCCGACCATCGTCTCGCACAACGCGGCCAACATCGACAAGTTCAGCCCCACGCCCGAGCAGCGCGCCGCCGCGCGGGCGAAGTGGAAGCTGGACGGCAGCGTGGTCTGCGGCTACCTCGGCGCCTTCGTGCCGTGGCATGCGATCGACCAGTTCGTCTACCGAATCGCCGACCGCCTGAAGGCCAATCCGCAGCTCAAGCTGCTGCTGGTGGGCGACGGCGCCACCTTCCCCGTGGTGCAGGAGTTCGTGCAGAAGCACGGCCTGCAGGACCAGGTGGTGATGACCGGACGCGTCTCGCATGACGAGGTGCCGGGCCTGCTGGCGGCGATGGACATGGCGGTGCTGCCCAGCGCGGGCGACTACACCTCGCCGGTCAAGCTGTTCGAGTTCATGGCCTGCGGCATTCCGCCGGTGGCGCCGGACTTCGTGCCGATCCGCGAGGTGCTGAAGGAAGACGAGACCGGCTGGATGTTCAAGGCCGGCGACCTGGAGAGCGCGGTGCAGATGGTGCTGCGCCGCAGCCAGGACAGCGACAACCTGCGCCGTGTCGGCCAGGCCGCGCGCGCCTACATCGCCCGCGAGCGCCAGTGGCGCAACAACATCCTGCAGCTCGTCGATTTCCGCGAGCGGGTCAAGGGCCGCTGAGGGCAGGGGAGCGGGCATGAAGCTGCTGCTGTCCGACCTGCGCGCCAAGCAGGTGCTCTACGGCGAGGGCGGCCCGCCGGTCTCGCTGATCAAGGTGGTGCTGGCCGACGGCACGCTGGCCAATGCGCTGTACCGGCTGCAGGCCTGGCTGGCGCGGATCGGGCTGGCGCCGCTGGCGCTGATTCCGCACATCCTCAACAAGTGGCTCAACGGCTGCGTCATCGGCGTGAAGGCGCAGTTCGGGCCCGGCTTCGTGCTGATCCACCCGGTGGGCGTGGTCATCAACTCCAGCGTGCGCGGCGGGCGCAATGTCTGGCTCGAGAGCAGCGTGGTGATCGGCGAGAACCGCGGCGGCTTCCCGCGGCTGGGCGACGACATCTTCGTCGGCTCGGGCGCGAAGATCATCGGCGCAGTGGCGGTCGGCGACCGCGCGCGGGTCGGCGCCAATGCGGTGGTGCTGCACGATGTGCCGGCCGGCCACACCGCGCTGGGCATTCCGGCACGCATGCGCCCGCCCCGCGCCAACTAACGCACGCCTGACAGGCTCACCGCGGCTTGATCAACGCATTCCCTAGTGCGGCGCCGCGCCGATGGCGCTAGTCTCCATCTGTCGCGCGAAGGTTTCATCGCCCTCGTGGTCGGCGCATCAGAGCATTGACCTCCTGGCCCAGATCAAGCCGGGAGGTCTTTTTTTTCGACCCTGTCCTGCATACCCCGGCGGGTTGACCTGACGCAAGGACGCCCGGCCCGGGCTGCGATCAGATGGATGCATGTTCAATCCGCAAGGGGACAAGACACCATGCACGCCCTGATCGACTTCTTCTCCACCGACTACGGCATTCTCAGCGCGCTGGTGCTCGCCACCACGATCGGCATGCTGGTCTTCTACATCAGCTACTTCATGAAGCACATCCGCCAGGACACGGAGGCGGCCGAGCAGGCGGCCCGTGCCGCGGCGGGTCGCTCTGCCTGAGGCCTGCATCCGGGAAGGCGTCAGAACGGCGCCGTGTCCTCGAAGACCTGCGGCGTCCCGTCGGCCGGATGCGCGAAGGCGAGCCGGCAGGCATGCAGCAGCAGCCGGGGCGCAGCCTCGCGCCACGGCGTCGGCGCATAGAGTTCGTCGCCGACGATCGGGTGGCCGATCGACAGCAGATGCACCCGCAGCTGGTGCGATCGGCCGGTCACCGGCTCGAGCGCGAGCCGGGCGGTGCCTGCGGTCGCGTCGCGGCCCAGCACCTGCCAGCGGGTCAGCGACGCCCGCCCGGTCAGCGGGTCGACCTTCTGGCGCGGCCGGTTCGGCCAGTCGCAGATCAGCGGCAGGTCGATCGCACCTGATGCCTCGGCCGGGCAGCCGGCCACCACCGCCTCGTAGCGCTTGTCGACCTGTCGATCGGCGAAGAGCCGGCTGAGCCGGCGGTGCATCTCGGCGCCGCGCGCCATCAGCAGCAGGCCGGAGGTGGCCATGTCGAGCCGGTGCACGATCAGCGCGTCGGGCACCCGGCGCTGCACCCGCGCGGCGACGCAGTCGGCGTTCTCGGGCCCGCGCCCGGGCACCGACAGCAGGCCGGCGGGCTTGCGCACCACCAGCATCGCCGCGTCGAGGTGAATCAGTTCGATGTCGTCGTCCATCGCCGGCATTGTCGCCGGCGCTGCGCGGGCATGACAGCCTGTCACCGGGACGAGCGCGATCGGGCGGCACAATCGCGCCTCCCGACTGCATGACGCCGACCGATGATGACGACTGACCTGTCCACCCTGGATTTCCCGACGCTGCTGGCCGCGCTGATGCGGCCGTCCTCGCTGGTCGAGCTGGCGGTGCTGGCGGCGGTGCTGGCTGCCAGCGGGCTGCTGGTGTGGCTGCTGCGCGGCATGCGCGACCGCACCGGGCCGGGCGATTCGAGTCCCTCGATCTGGTTCGGTACCCATCTGGTCGACGGCGTGCTGTTTCCGCTGCTGGCGCTGGCGCTGGCCTATGTGGCGCGCCGGGTGCTGCTCGAGCTGGGCCAGCCGCTGGCGGTGTTCCGGCTGGCGATTCCGGTGCTGCTGTCGCTGGCGGTGATCCGGCTGAGCGTGCGGGTGCTCAGCGCGGCCTTTCCGGCGTCGGCGCTGATGCGCGCGGTCGAGCGCACGATTTCCTGGGTCGCCTGGCTGGGCATGGTGCTGTGGGTGACCGGGGTGCTGCCGGTGATGCTCGACGAACTCGACCAGATCCGCTGGAAGATCGGCGCCAACACGCTGAGCCTGCGCAACATCATCGAGGGCGGCCTGTCGGCCGGCTTCGTGATGGTGGTGGTGCTGTGGATCTCGGCGGCGCTGGAGGCGCGGCTGCTGGCCGGCGCCAGCGGCGCGCAGCTGTCGCTGCGCAAGGTGGCGGCCAACGCGCTGCGAGCGATCCTGCTCTTCGTGGGCCTGCTGATGGCGCTGTCGGCGGTGGGCATCGACCTGACGGCGCTGTCGGTGCTGGGCGGCGCGCTCGGCGTGGGCATCGGCCTGGGCCTGCAGAAGCTGGCGGCCAACTATGTCAGCGGCTTCGTCATCCTGGCCGAGCGCTCGCTGCGCATCGGCGACATCGTCAACGTCGGCGGCTTCGAGGGCGCGATCACCGACATCACCACCCGCTACACCGTGATCCGCGCGCCCTCGGGGCGCGAGTCGATCGTGCCCAACGAGACGCTGATCACCACCGCGGTGCAGAACCTGTCGCTGGCCGACCGCCGGGTGCTGCTCAGCACGCTGGTCAGCGTCGACTACGACACCGATGTCGAGCGACTGCGTGCGCAGCTGGTCGAGACGGTGTCGGGGGTGCCGCGGGTGCTGGCCGATCCGGGGCCGGCGGTGCAGCTCAGCAACTTCGGCGCGGATGGTCTGGAGGTCACGGTGCTGTTCTGGATCGATGATCCGGAGAACGGTCAGGGCAATGTGCGCTCGGAGGTCAATCTGGCCATCCTGGCGCTGCTGCGCCGCGAGGGCGTGGGCATTCCGTATCCGCAGCGGGTCGTGCGCTTCCAGGGCGCGCTGCAGGCGGAGGTGGCGCCGCCGGTCACGGCGCCCGCAGCGGAATCCGCACGATGAAGCGGCTGCCCTCGCCGGGGCAGCTCTCCACCAGCAGCCGCCCGCCCAGCACCTGGGTGCAGAAATGGTGGCACAGGTGCAGGCCGATGCCGGTGCCGCCGCGACCGCGCCGGGTGGTGAAGAAGGGGTCGAAGATGCGCGGCAGCACCAGCGGGTCGATGCCGCAGCCGTCGTCGATCACCTCGATCGCCAGCTCGTCCGGGCGATGGCCGTGGCGCTCGTCATCGCTGTCGCCATCGGCCGGATCGACCCGGCACAGCACCCGGATGCTGCCCTGCATCAGCCCGGGCGGCGGCGGGTCGAAGGCATGCATCAGCGCGTTGCCGATCAGGTTCTCGATCACCTGCCCGAGCGGGCCGGGATAGCTGTCGAGCACCAGCCCGGCGCCCGAGGCGATGTGCAGCGACACCGGCACCGGCCGGGGCGGCGCCTCGCTGCCCAGGCGCGGCACCAGCAGCCGGCGCACATCCTGCAGCACCTCGTCGAGCTCGAAGCGGCGTCGCTCCACCGCGCCGCGGTCCACCGCGAGCTGCTTGAACAGTCGGATGACCTGGCTGGCGCGCTCCAGGCCGTGCTCGATGATGTCCAGCCCGGCGCGCTGGCGCTCCAGCAGCCGCGTGACCGGTGCCGGCAGCGGTGCGGTGGCGCCGAGCTCGCGCTCGGCCTCGCCGAGCCGGCGCACCAGCGTCGAGGCGGTCATGCGCGCGCTGCCCAGCGGGGTGTTGAGCTCATGAGCGACACCGGCCACCAGCAGGCCGAGCGAGGCGAGCTTTTCCGCCTGCACCAGCTCGTCCTGCAGCTGGCGCAGCCGGCGCAGCGCGTCGTCGGCGCCGGCCTTGGCCTCGGCCAGCGCGCGGTGGTTGGTCTGCAGATCGGCCAGCAGCCGCTCGCGCTCGACCTCGGTGCGGCGCTGGCGTCGCACCAGCAGCACCGCCAGCCCGAAGGCGGCGGTGCAGGCCAGCAGGCACTGCCAGGCGCTGGCATGGCGCAGCGGCTCGACGCTGTCGCGCGGCACATGGGCGACGAAGAACCAGGGCTGCATCGCCAGCCGGCCCGCCCCGGGTTCGGCGGGCAGGAAGTCCTGGAAATGCCACATGCCGGCGTCCAGCTCGCGCCGGCCGCGGCCCTGCTCCTGCAGCATGCGCCAGAGTTCCGGGTCGCGCATCGCCAGCGGCTGCGGCTCGGCGATGCTGACCGCGCGGCCCTCGCTGTCGTACAGGCGCAGCGGCTCCAGCGCCGGCTGCTTGAGCCGGGCCAGCCGCGCCATCATCGCCTGCAGATCATGCTGGATGACCACCATGCCGCGCAGCCGCCCGGCGGCGTCATAGACCGGCGAGGCCGCCCGCAGCGTGTGGCGCCCGCCCTCGCGCCCGAGCGGACTGAAGCGCGCCTCGGCCGGCAGCAGGTCGGCGAAATGCGCCAGCCAGGGCATCTGCGCCGGGCGGCGCAGCGCGCTCGAGGTGGCCAGCAGCGCCATGCCGTCGAGATGCTCGGTGCGCACCCGCTCCCGGCCGTGCTCGTCGATCCAGGAGATTTCCGCGTGGCGCGGCGAGGCGCGTGCATGCGCCAGCAGCGCGCTGGCCATCGCCGAGGTGTCGGCGCTGGCCGCGGCCACGCCGATGGCGGGCATCTGGCCCAGCACCAGTGCCGAGCGCGACAGGTCGGCCAGCTCCGAGCCGGTCAGCGCGATGCCCTGCTCGAGCAGGGTGCGGGCCTGCGCGCGCAGCGGCGACAGCCGCAGGTCGAGCAGCCGCAGATAGCTGAGCGCGCCGATCAGGCCGATCAGCAGCAGCCAGGGCAGCAGCCGCAGCACCAGGATGCGGCCTTCGCTGGCGCGGGGGCGTCTGTCGAGCGCCATCCGGCGTTCACTGCGGCAGCGACAGCGGCTGCGGCAGATGGCCCTGGGTGCGCAGCCAGCCGGGCAGATCGCACATCGGCATCGGCCGGCCGATCAGCATGCCCTGCGCGGCCTGGCAGCCGCTGCGCATCAGCCAGTGGCGCTGCGCGTCGGTCTCGACGCCTTCGGCCAGCGACTTCAGCCCGAGCTGGCGCGACAGCGACACGATCATGCCCGGCAGCGTCTCCTCGTCCGGGCGCTGGCCGATCTCGCCGAGAAAGGCGCGGTCGATCTTGATCCAGTCGAGGTCGAAGCCGCGCAGCCGCGCCAGCGACGAGAAGCCGGTGCCGAAGTCGTCCAGCGCGATCTCGAAGCCGAGCTGGCGCAGCCGGTCGAGCTGCAGCGTCGCGCCATCGGCGTCGACCATGACCGCGCTTTCGGTCACCTCCAGCTCGATCGCCTCGGGCGGCACGCCAGCGGCGCTGCAGCGCGCGGCGATGTCCTGCGCCAGCGCCGGATCGGCCAGCTGCAGCGCCGACAGGTTGACCGCGATGCGCAGATGGCCCAGGCCGAGCGAGTCCAGCAGCCGCCAGGCCTGGCAGGACTGCTCCAGCACCTGGTTGAACAGCGCCGAGATGTGGCCGGAGGCCTCGGCCAGCGCGATGAAGGTCAGCGGCGGAATCTCGCGCCCGCGCCGGTCGGTCCATCGCGCCAGCGCCTCGAAGCCCTTGAGCGAGCCGTCCTGCAGCCAGACCTGGGGCTGCAGCGCGATGCGGATCTCGCCGGCGCGCAGCGCCTCGTGCAGCGCCTGGCCCAGGCGGTAGTTGTCACGCGCCTGCGTCTCCATGCCGGGGCGGTAGCAGACCTGCTGGCCCCAGCCGTGGCGCTTGGCGTCGTTGAGCAGGTAGCGCGCGGTCGCCAGCGTCTCCTCGGGCGGGCCGCTCACCAGCGAGAGGTCGACCTGCGCGCCGGTCAGGTGCAGCACCGCCGAGAAGTGGCCGTCGCTGACGGTGATGCCCTCGGTGCGGTCGCGGTACATCTGCGTGACCATCTGGTCGGCCGGGCCGAGCAGCGCGAAGGTGTCGTTGTCCACCCGCGCCACCATCACGTCCGGGCCGGCCTCCTCGCGCAGCCGCTCGGCCAGCGCCTGCAGCAGCCGGTTGGCGGTCTCGAAGCCGAGCATCAGGTTCAGGTTCGAGAACTGGTCGACATCCTCGAACTGCAGCACCATCGAGCCCAGCCGCTCGCCGGCGGCGTGCATGCGTCGCAGCAGGCCGTTGCGGTTGGGCAGGCCGGTGAGCTCGTCCTGGTAGGCCAGGCGATCGAGCTGGGCGATCAGGTCGAGGCGGCGCATCTGCGCGCCGACATTGGTGGCCAGCAGGCGCACCATCTCGCGCTCGGCCTCGTCCGGCGCCTGCGGGCGCGGCACCCACAGCGCGAACAGCGTCTGCTGTGCGCTGTCGGTGGCGCCGCGCAGCGCCGATGGCGGCAGCGCGCCGGGGTGCAGCGGCAGCAGCAGCTCGTGCAGCTCGTCGTCGCCCGAGCCGGCAGCGGGTGCCGGCGCGCCCAGCACATGCTCGATGCGCGCGGCCAGCAGCGGCGTGGTGCCGGTGTCGGCGTCGCCGGCGGCCAGCGTCAGCCCCTGCAGCGGGGTCTGCGCGCCGGCCGCGCCGATCACCAGCGGCCCGGTGGTGTGCGGCGGCCACATCGCCACCAGCCCGGCCGGCTCGGTCTCGAGCAGCGCCGCCACATCGTCGAGCAGCTGGCGCGCCAGGCCGGTCAGGTCCTGGCCCCGGCTGGCGCGGTCGACCGCCTGCAGCAGCCGCTCGAAGCGCCGCCGGCCCTGCTGCTCGCGCAGGATCGACTGGTGGCTGCGCAGGTTGGCGTTGAGCAGCGCCTCGAGCCGCTCGCTGCCCAGCTCGGTCTTGTGCCAGTACTCGTCGACATCGAGGTCGCGCATCACGTCGTGCATCGGCGCCATCCCGGGCTGACCGGTCAGCAGCACGATGCGGATGTCCTGGCGGCCCAGCTCGCCGCGCAGCCGGCGCACCAGCCGCAGGCCGGCGTCGTCATGCTCCATCACCACATCGAGCAGGATCACGCCGATGTCCGGATGGCGGGCCAGCTGCTCGAGCGCCTCGGCGCTGCTGCCGGCCTGCAGCAGCTCGACCTCGCGTCCCTGGAAGCGGTAGCCGTCGAGCGCGAAGGCGACCGAGCGGCGGAAGACCGGGTCGTCATCGACGGCCAGGATCCGGGGGGGCGGGGTTCCGGCGAGAGAGGGCGAGGGCGGCAGGATCAAGAAGGGCTCCGGGCGGCGGGCCGGCGTCCGGAGCGGGAATGCCCGGCCCGCCGGGGCCGCGTGCAGTCTGGCGCAGTGTGCGATTGTTGGCAATTCCTCAAGCCGGAACCGGCAAGGCCGATATGGCAACGAACTGTTTTTGCCGGTCACGGCTTGTCGATCATGGCTTCTGCGCTCCCTCCGTCGCGTGCTTGTGCTTCTGTTGCGGCATCAAGCCGCCAGACCGGGCTGACGCTGGTCGAGCTGATGCTGGTCATCGGTCTGCTGGGCGTGCTGCTGGCGCTGGCGCTGCCGATGTGGAAGAGCCACCGTGACCGCGCGCTGCAGCGCCAGGCCGCCCAGGAGCTGGGCGCGATGTCCGCGGTGCTCGCCCAGTACCGGCTCGACAACCAGGGCTCGCCGGCCTCGCTGGCCGCCGTCGGCATGGCCGGCCGGCTCGATCCCTGGAAACGTCCCTACGTCTATTACAACCTGGAGACCGGCAATCCCAGCGAGGCGCGCAAGAACCGCTCGCTGACCCCGGTCAACAGCGACTTCGACCTCTACAGCCTCGGCCCCGACGGCGAGAGCGAGCGTGCGCTGACCGCCGCGGTCTCTCAGGACGATGTGGTGCGGGCCAACAACGGCCGCTTCATCGGCGTGGCCACCGCGTTCACCGACTGAAGGAGCAGGGCCGGCCCGTGACCGATCCGTCGTCGTCGCTCACCGCGCCGCGCCGTCCGCGCTGGCGGCTGCCGCTGCTGGGCAGCCCGCTGGCGCGGCGCATCCTGCTGCTCTTCCTGGTCGCGGCCACCGTGCCGCTGCTGCTGCTGGGCGCGGGCAGCAGCCGGATGCTGGAGCTGCTCGAGCGCCAGGCCGGCCAGCGCGAGCAGGAGCTGCTGCTGCGTGGCGTGGCGCTGCAGGTGCGCGAGCGGCTGCTGGTGGCGCGCGACCAGATGCACAGCTGGCCGGTGCCTGCGGGCGAGACGGCTGAGCTGCCGGCGCTGCCCGGGCTGGGCCGGCAGTTCGTGCGGGTGCTGCACCTGGACGGCCGCGGGGCGCGCTTGGCCGGGGACGATCTGCTGCGCGAGATGGCCGCGCCGCTGCCCGCCGTCACGCCGGACCGCGCGCAGCTGCTGGTGCGCGAGCGCAACGGCCGCGCGGCGCTGATGCTGCTGCTGCCGGTCGAGCCGGCCGGGCTGTGGCTGGCCGAGCTGTCGCCGGCCCACCTGTGGCAGCCGCTGCTCGATGCCGGGCTGGACGGTGCGGCCTGGTGCGTGCAGGACGGCCAGGGCCTGATGCTGCACTGCCCGGCGGTGCCGCAGAGCGGCGCGCAGGCCTCTGCTCAGGCCTCCGGGCAGGCCGCGCGACTGCATGCACGCTGGCCGCTGTTCCTGGAGGGTGACTTCCTGCTGGCCTCGGCCGGCGACTGGATCTTCGATCTGAGCGCGCCGGTCGAGCCGGTGCTGCTGGCCGGGCAGTCGATCCGGCGCCTGGTCACCGGCACGCTGGCGGGAACGCTGCTGCTGGTGCTGCTGCTGAGCGTCAGCATGATCCGGCGCACGCTGGGGCCGCTTCAGCAGCTGCGCCGCGGCGTGCGTCGGGTCGAGCAGCTCGAGGCCGGCGCCCGGGTCGAGGTGCGTGGCAGCGACGAGTTCGCCGAGCTGGGCCGGGCCTTCAACCGCATGGCCGAGCGCATCGCCGACCAGTTCGTGTCGCTGGAGCTGCTGGCCTCGGTGGACCGGGACATCGTCGGTCGGCAGCCGGTGGACGAACTCTTCCGGCGCATGCTGGTCGAGGCGATCGGTCGGCTCGATGCCCGCGCGATGGCGCTGGCGCGCATCGAGCCCGGCCGCATGCCGCGGCTGCTGCTGCAGTGGAACGACCGCCAGCATCTGCACAAGATCCGTCGCAGCGTGCGGGTGCTGACCCCGCCGGAGCACCAGATGCTGCTGGCGCTGCAGGACGATGGCGCCTGGCCGCAGGCCTGTGCCTGGAGCCAGGCGCTGGGCGAGGATCTGCAGGCCTTTCCGCTGCGCTGGCAGTCGCGCACGCTCGGGGTGATGCTGCTGGCCTGGCCGCGCGAGCCCGGCGCGCTGGCACGACGCCGCGCCACCGATCTGCGCGACCGGCTGGCGGTGGCGCTGGCGGCCGAGCTGCGCGAGCGCGAGCTGACCTGGCAGGCCGGGCACGACGACCTGACCGGTCTGCTCAACCGCAACGGCCTGCACCAGCTGCTCGATGCCCGCCTGGGCGATCCGGAGGCGTCCGAGCCCGCCGAGCTGGCACTGCTCTTCATCGATCTGGATCATTTCAAGTCGGTCAACGACAGCCTGGGCCACGGCCTGGGCGACGAGCTGCTGCGCCAGGCGGCCGACCGCATCGAGGCCTGCGTGCCGGCGCGCTCGCCGGTGGCGCGCCCGGGCGGCGACGAGTTCGTGGTCGTGCTCGAGGCGGCGGATGCGGCCGACGCGGCCGAGGTGGCCACGGCGATCTGCCGGCGCATGGCGCTGCCCTTCCAGGTGGGGGGGCGCGAGCATTTCCTGGGCGCGAGCATCGGCATCGCGCTGGCGCCGCTGCATGGTCGCAGCCGCTCGGTGCTGATGCGCCATGCCGACATGGCGATGTACTGCGCCAAGGAAGGCGGCCGCGGCCGCCACGCGATGTTCGAGGAGCCACTGGACGCGCGGCTGCACGAGCGCGGCGCGCTGCTGGCCGACCTGCGCCAGGCGGTGGCCCGGCGCGAGCTGCTGCTGCATTACCAGCCCCGGGTGGCCGCGGCCGATGGCGGCATCCGCTCGGCCGAGGCGCTGGTGCGCTGGCAGCATCCCGGCCGCGGCCTGGTGCCGCCGGGCGTCTTCATTCCGCTGGCCGAGGAGTCCGACCTGATCGAGTCCATCGGCAGCTGGGTGCTCGACGAGGCCTGCCGCCAGCTGGCGCTCTGGCGCCGCCAGGGGCGGGTGCTGGACCGGCTGTCGGTCAATGTCTCGCCGCGCCAGCTGCAGTCGGGCCGGCTGGTCGAGACGGTGGAGGCGGCGCTGCTGCGCCACGGCGTGCCGTGGCGCCAGCTCGAGCTGGAGGTCACCGAGAGCCTGCTGGTGGGCGATGCCCGTCAGGCCAGCGCGCAGCTGGCCGAGCTGCGCCAGCGCGGCGTGCTGATCGCGCTGGACGACTTCGGCACCGGCTACTCCTCGCTGGCGACGCTGCGCGACCTGCCGATCGACGTGATGAAGGTCGACCGCGCCTTCGTGCGCGACCTGGGCAGCGATGCCTCGGCGCAGGCGATCACCCGGGCGATCCTGACGCTGGCGCAGTCGCTGGGCAAGCACTCGGTGGCCGAAGGCATCGAGGGCGAGGCGCAGGCCGCCGCGCTGCGCCAGCTCGGCTGCGACGAACTGCAGGGCTATCTGTTCGGCCGGCCGATGCCGGCGGCCGAGTTCGAGCAGCGGCTGCCACAGGTCTCGGCGGCTGTGGCGGCCTCGGTCACGGATTGAACTTTCTGCTGGCGCATCATTCTCAATCCGGCTTCCGCCACGTCTGTCCTTGCCTGGTTGTCATGATCGAACAGTTGCGCCGACTGCTGCCCACGCCCGAGGCCGCCGCCTCCAACCGCTGGCTGCGCTGGCTGGGGCCGGCGCTCCATCATCCCCGCCTGTGGCGAGCCAGTCGCCGCGCGGTGGCGCTGGGGGCGGCGATCGGGGTGTTCTTCGGCTTCCTGATCCCGATCGCGCAGATTCCGGTGTCCGCCGCGGTGGCGGTCGCGCTGCGCGCCAATGTGCCCAGCGCGATGGCCAGCACGCTGGTGACCAATCCGATCACCTTTCCGCCGGTGTACTACGCGGCCTGGCAGGTCGGCGGCTGGCTGCTGTCCGAGCCGGTGCCTGGCGACACGGCTGTGCCTGCGGTCCGCGCCGACGAGACCGCCGCCGCATCGGCCGAGGATCTCGGCTGGTGGGACCGGATCACCGGCGTGGGCAAGCCGCTGCTGCTCGGGCTGACGGTCTTTGCCTGCGGCTTCGGGGCACTGGTCTATCTGGGCGTCGGCTGGATCTGGCGCTGGCGGGTGCTGTCCCGCCGGCGCCGCCGTCTCGGCGTGTCGAGCGGCAGATGATGTTGCAGATGCGCGCCGGTCTGAGCTGATCGAACAGCGGCTGCTGCGGATCCGGCCGCAGGTCCGGACGCTCGGCGATGCGGATCTCGAAAGGCCGGATCGACTGCAGATGGCTCAGGCAGGCCATCGGATCGATGCCGGTGCGGCGCGCCACCTCCGGATGGGCCTCGAAGGCCACCACCAGGTCCCGGGCCTGCTCCAGCACCCGGCGCGCACCGCGCAGCACCGCCAGCTCCTGGCCCTCGACATCGATCTTCAGCATCACGCTGCCCTGGGCCAGCTCGGCTGCGGCGGGCAGCTCGGCATCGAGCGTGCTCACCTCGATCGGGCCGCTCGAGTCAGGCGCCAGGAACATCGCGTCCGGCGACGGGTCATGCGCGGGCGAGTGCAGGGCGCCGCGCCCATGCCAGTCGCTGACCGCCCGGGGCAGGCAGCGCGCGCGCTCACCGAAGCGGGCCAGATTGGCCTGCAGCAGCGTGAACATGTGCGGATTGGGCTCGAAGGCCAGCCAGGCGTCTGGTGGCTGCTCGGCCTGGGCCATGCGCAGCGAGAACAGTCCGAAGCTGGCGCCGCAGTCGACGAAGCGGATGGGGCGGGGCAGCACCGCCAGCAGCGACTGCATCTGGTCGACGAAGGCCTGCTCGTAGCCGAGCAGCAGCTCCTCGTCCCAGAGGTTGTCGGTGAACAGCGGCGTGTCGATGTGCAGCGACGGCGAGAGCCGGTAGCGCACCACCTGCTGCGCCAGGCCCGGCCGGACCAGCCGGTCGAACAGCAGGCTGCTGCCGCGCCAGCGGCGCCGGATCAGCGCCAGGCCGATCCGGTAGGCCAGCGGCGCTTGGAGGAGAGGGTCATGAGGGCTGGATGCGGTCAGGCTCATCTCTCGGGCGGTAAGGAGGTTGCGGAAGGCGGGCGGTGCGATTCCGCCTGGTGCCGTCCGGTTCCCCTGTTCCCGCCTGAGGGCGCCTGTCAGCCTTCGACGACGGGAATCTTGCCGATCCTGGCCTGCCAGACCTTCGGCCCTTCGATGTGGGCCGAGGTGCCGCCGGCGTCCACCGCCACCGTCACCGGCATGTCGACGACGTCGAACTCGTAGATCGCTTCCATGCCCAGATCGGCGAAGCCCACCACCTTGGCGGCCTTGATGGCCTTCGAGACGAGGTAGGCGCTGCCGCCGACCGCCATCAGGTACGCGCTCTTGTGGTTCTTGATCGCCTCGATGGCGACCGGGCCACGCTCGGCCTTGCCCACCATCGCGATCAGGCCGGTCTTGGCCAGCATCATCTCGGTGAACTTGTCCATGCGGGTGGCGGTGGTCGGGCCGGCCGGACCGACGACTTCGTCGCGCACCGGGTCGACCGGGCCGACGTAGTAGATGACGCGGTTGGTGAAGTCCACCGGCAGCGGTTCGCCCTTGGCCAGCATGTCCTGGATGCGCTTGTGTGCGGCATCGCGGCCGGTGAGCATCTTGCCGTTGAGCAGCAGCGTCTGGCCCGGCGTCCAGCTGGCCACTTCGGCCGGGGTCAGCGTGTTCAGGTCGACGCGCTTGCTCTTGTTGTAGTCGGGCGCCCAGTTGACGTTGGGCCACAGGTCCAGGCTCGGCGGGTCCAGGTAGACCGGGCCGGAGCCGTCCATCACGAAGTGCGCGTGGCGGGTGGCGGCGCAGTTCGGGATCATCGCGATCGGCTTGGAGGCCGCGTGCGTCGGGTAGGTCTTGATCTTGACGTCCAGCACCGTCGTCAGGCCGCCCAGGCCTTGCGCGCCGATGCCCAGCGCGTTGACCTTCTCGTACAGCTCGATGCGCAGTTCCTCCAGCTTGTTCTGCGGGCCGCGCTCGAGCAGCTCGTACATGTCGATGTCGTCCATCAGCGCTTCCTTGGCCAGCAGCGCGGCCTTCTCCGCGGTGCCGCCGACGCCGATGCCCAGCATGCCCGGCGGGCACCAGCCCGCGCCCATCGTCGGCACGGTCTTGAGCACCCAGTCGACGATGTTGTCCGAGGGGTTGAGCATGTAGACCTTGGACTTGTTCTCCGAGCCGCCGCCCTTGGCCGCGACGATCACGTCCACCTTGTCGCCGGGCACGACTTCCATGAACACCACGGCCGGCGTGTTGTCCTTGGTGTTCCTGCGCTCGAAGATCGGGTCGGAGAGCACCGAGGCGCGCAGCTTGTTGTCCGGGTTGTTGTAGCCGCGGCGCACGCCTTCGTCGATCGCGTCCTGGATCGAGCCGGTGAAGCCCTGCCACTTCACGTCCATGCCGATCTTCAGGAACACGTTGACGATGCCGGTGTCCTGGCAGATCGGGCGGCGGCCCTCGGCGCACATGCGGCTGTTGGTCAGGATCTGCGCGATCGCGTCCTTGGCGGCCGGGCTTTCCTCGCGCTCGTAGGCGCGCGCCAGATGGGCGATGTAGTCGGCCGGATGGTAGTAGCTGATGTACTGGAGGGCGGCGGCGACCGATTCGATCAGGTCGTCCTGGCGGATGATGGTCATGGCGGACTGGAGCTTTCTGGGTCGGGGTGACGGGCTGGCATCGACTGGGCCGCGATCCTGCGCCATCCGACTTGCATCAATCTGGCACAGTCGGCGACACGCTCGGGCATCGCCGGGCGGGGTCCGGTCAGACCGGCGAGTTTACTCAAGCCGGCTGCGGTCGATTCCGGACCGGCCTCGGATGGATTTCGGATCCATCCCGGATCGATCCCGAAAAAGCGGACGGTTCCAGATCTGAAACGCGGCTTTCGGGGGGCTCTTCATCCCGTGGTTCCAAAAAGTACTCAGGTATGCTGATCCGGCGTGTTCTGGTTCACGGAATGCGCGGGGGCGGGGCTCGTTCCTGCTCTTGTTCCGGCAATCCTCTTGTGCGAATGGCATCCCCGCGATGCATCTCTCATGACTCCAGGCGAAGACGACAGCTCCCGCTCCCCTGCCTCAGCCCCTGCCGCTGGCGAGACCGTGTCCGCCCCGGTGCCGGCCCCGGCCCCGTCCGGGCGCCGCTGGCCGGGCATCCTGGCGCGCTGGGGCACCGCGGCGGTGGTGCTGGCCGGCCTGACGCATGTGGCGATGTGGGAGATGCGCACCTCGACGCTGCAGGCGCGCTTCTTCGCCGACTGGGCGGCGCAGCTCGATCATCAGGTCCGCACCGAGCCTGCCACCGCCAGCCGCTATCCGCGCACCGGGCCGAGCGACATCCGCATGGGCTACACCCGCATGCCCGAGTTTCTCGACAGCCTGGCCGGACGCGGCTATGTGCTGACCGCGCAGGCGCAGCAGTCGCCTGCGCTGCAGGACTTCATGGACCGCGGCTTCTTCCCGCCCTATCCGGAGCGGATGCAGGCCGGGCTGCGGGTGCTGGACTGCCGCGGCGAGCCGCTGTTTCGCTCGCGCTTCCCGCTGCACACCTATGCCGGCGAGGCGCAGGTGCCACCGGTGGTCGCACGCATGCTCGGCTTCATCGAGAACCGCGAGGTGCTCGACGAGAGCGAGCCGCTTCACAACCCGGCCATCGAGTGGACCCGGCTGGGCAAGGCGGTGGTCGATCAGGTCATCGCGGTCGCCGACGACGACCATGCCGCCGCCGGCGGCAGCACGCTGGCGACGCAGACCGAGAAGTTCCGCCATTCGCCGGAGGGGCGCACCGCCTCGGCGCATGACAAGTACCTGCAGATGGTCTCGGCCTCGGTGCGGGCCTACCGCGACGGCGAGAACACGGTGGCGGCGCGCCGGCGCATCCTGCTCGACTATCTCAACAGCCTGCCGCTGGGCGCGCAGCGCGGCTGGGGCGAGGTGCATGGCGTCAACGACGGCCTGCAGGCCTGGTACGGCGCGGATGTCGAGGCCAGCAACCGGCTGCTGGCCCAGCCCTCCGACCAGGCCGAGGGCCTGGCCGAGCGCGGCCTGGCGCTGCGCCGCATGCTCAGCCTGCTGATCGCGCAGCGCCGCCCGGCGCATTATTTCGGCCCGGGCCACGAGCAGCTGATGGCGATGACCGCCAGCTATCTGCGCCTGCTCGCGGCCGAGGGCATCATCGGCCCGGGCCTGCGCGATGCGGCGCTGGCCGCGCCGCTGCAGGTGCAGCACGCCCATGCCGGCGCGATCCCGAACCTGGAGTTCGGCGAGCGCAATGCCTCCTCGCTGCTGCGGGTGCAGCTGTCGGGGCTGCTGAACACCCCGCGCCTGTACGAGCTCGACCGCTTCGACCTGAGCGCCTCGAGTCCGCTCGACGGCCACCTGCAGCGCGAGATCACCGAGCGGCTGCACCGGCTGCGCGATCCGGCCTTCGCCCGCGAGGCCGGCCTGCTGGGCTTCCAGCTGCTGGAGAAGGGCGACCCGTCGAAGCTGCTCTACAGCTTCACGCTCTACGAGCGGGGCGAGGGCGCCAACTTCGTGCGGGTGCAGACCGACAACCTCGACCAGCCCTTCGACATCAACGGCAGCGCCAAGCTCGAGCTGGGCTCGACCGCCAAGCTGCGCACGCTGGCGACCTATCTGGACATCATCGCCGAGCTGCACCGGGAATACGCCGGCATGAAGCGCGCGCAGCTCGCCGAGGTCGAGGTCGGCGCGAAGGACCGGCTGAGCCGCTGGGCGATCGACTGGCTGTCGACCACCGAGGACCGCTCGCTGGCGGCGATGCTCGAGGCGGCGATGCAGCGCCGCTATTCCGCCAGCCCCGGCGAGCGCTTCTTCACCGGCGGCGGCGCGCACACCTTCTCCAACTTCAATGCCGCCGACAACGGCCGGCTGGCGACGCTGCACGAGTCGCTGCGCGATTCGCTCAATCTGCCCTTCATCCGGCTGATGCGCGACATCGTCTACCACCACATGTACCACGCCTCGAGCGATGCCAGCGACATCCTCGAGGGCGACGACGACAACCCGCGCCGCCAGGAACTGCTCAAGCTCTTCATCAACAAGGAAGGGCGGCAGTTCATGCGCAAGTTCTACCAGCGCCACCATGGCAAGACGCCGGCCGAGGTGCTCGACCGTCTGGCCGAGAGCGTCAACCGCACCGCGCCGCGGCTGGCGGTGATCTACCGCTCGGTCGAGCCGGAGGGCTCGCAGGCCGACTTCTCCGCCTACATCCGCCGCCACCTGCCGGGCGCGGCGCTGGCCGACGACTACCTCGAGACGCTCTACAAGCGCCATGCGCCGGGCAACTACTCGCTGGCCGACCGCGGCTACCTGGCGCGGCTGCATCCGCTGGAGCTGTGGGTGGCTTCCTATCTGCGCCAGCATCCGCAGGCCGAGCTGGCGCAGGTGCTCGACGCCGGCGCGACCGAGCGCGAGCAGTCCTATGCCTGGCTGATGCGCAGCAAGGCCCGGCGTGGCCAGAACAGCCGCATCCTGCAGCTGCTGGAGGCCGAGGCCTTCGCGAAGATCCATGCGCAGTGGAAGAAGGTGGGCTTCCCCTTCGACACGCTGGTGCCGTCCTATGCCACCTCCATCGGCAGCTCCGGCGACCGGCCGGCGGCGCTGGCCGAGCTGATGGGCATCATCGTCAACGATGGCCTGCGGCTGCCGACCGTGCACATCGACCGGCTGCATTTCGCCGCGGGTTCGCCCTACGAGGCGGCGCTGCGGCGCGCACCCTCGGCGGGCGAGCAGGTGATGGCGCCGGAGGTGGCGGCCACGCTGCGCCGCGCGCTGGGTCTGGTGGTCAGCGAAGGCACCGCACGGCGGCTCAAGGGCGTGCTGGATGTCGACGGGCAGGCGCCGCTGCCGATCGGCGGCAAGACCGGCACCGGCGACAACCGGCTCAACACCTACACCCGTGGCGGCGGCCTGGCCGCCTCCCGGGTCACCAGCCGCACCGCGACCTTCGTGTTCTATCTGGGGCCGCGCCATTTCGGCACGCTGACCGCCTTCGTGCTCGGGCCCGAGGCCGGAGGCTACAAGTTCACCAGCGCGCTGCCGACGCAGATCCTGAAGTCGATGGCGCCGCTGCTCCAGCCGGTGCTGGCCGGTCAGGCCGAGGCCAGCTGCCCGGCGGCGCCGTCGGGCACGGCGCTGGCCGTCCGGGCGCCCTGAGCGGATCGCCGCGGCCTGGGCGGCCTCAGTGGCCCGCGCCGCCGTGCGGCGCGGCCGGCACCGGATGCATGATCCGGTCGGCGGTGGCGATCGCGATGGCCGAGAACAGGAAGGCCACATGGATCACCGTCTGCCACAGCAGCACCTTGTCGCTGTAGTTCTCGGCGTTGATGAAGGTCTTGAGCAGATGGATCGAGCTGATGCCGATGATCGCGGTGGCCAGCTTGACCTTCAGCACCGAGGCGTTGACATGGTCGAGCCACTCCGGCTGGTCCGGATGGCCCTCCAGGTTCAGCCGCGACACGAAGGTCTCGTAGCCGCCGACGATCACCATGATCAGCAGGTTGGAGATCATCACCACGTCGATCAGGCCGAGCACCACCAGCATGATGACGGTCTCGTTCAGGCCGGTGACCGGCGCATTGCTCTTGTAGCCGATGCTCTGCACCAGGATGTCGAGCGCATGCTGGTTGCCGAAGGCCGCCTCGATCAGATGGACCAGCTCCTTCCAGAACTGGAACACGTAGACGCCCTGGGCCAGGATCAGGCCGAGGTAGAGCGGCAGCTGCAGCCAGCGGCTGGCGAAGATCAGGCGCGACAGCGGATTGCTGCCGGAGCGGGAGAGCTCGGAGGGATTCTTGTGGGGCATGAGCGAGCGCGAAGCGACGTGAAGGAAAAGGGAACGGGCGAGGTCAGGCCGCGTGGCCAATCTGTCGATCAGGGTTTGTCCTGGGGTTGTGCCATGAATTGCAGTGACGACCGACAGCATCCAGGGATCGGTGTGTCGCGGTGAATTCAGGGAAAACCAGCGGATTCTAGGCGGGTAGGCGTGTCAGGATGAAGCGCATCGCCGTGCGCGGCCTGTGCGCTGGGGTTAACACGGCGGGAACGGGATTTGCAAAGTAAGGGCTTCGTAAGAGCCCCTGCCTACTGTCAGGTCCGGCACTTTTTCACCGCAGGAGACACGCGTGACCCAAGCCGAGAATACCCCCGATACCAAGATCTATCAGCCGTCCGAGGCCTTTGTCGCCAACGCTGCGGTTTCCGGCATGGCCGCCTACGAGGCGCTGTGCGCCAAGGCCGAAGCGGATTACGAAGGTTACTGGGCCGATCTGGCCCGCGAGCTGATCAGCTGGAAGACGCCGTTCACCAAGACGCTGAACCAGGCCGAGGCGCCGTTCTTCAAGTGGTTCGAGGACGGCACGCTGAACGCCTCCTACAACTGCCTGGACCGCAACGTCGAGCGCGGTCTGGGCGACAAGACCGCCATCATCTTCGAGGCCGACGGCGGCGAAGTCACCAAGGTCAGCTACAGCGAGCTGCTGGCCAGGACCTGCCGCATCGCCAACGGCCTGAAGAGCCTGGGCATCGGCAAGGGCGACCGCGTCGTCATCTACATCGCGATGTCGATCGACGGCGTGGCGGCGATGCAGGCCTGCGCCCGCATCGGCGCGACCCACTCGGTGGTGTTCGGCGGCTTCTCGGCGCAGTCCCTGCGCGACCGCATCGAGGACACCGGTGCCAAGGCGGTCATCACCGCCGACTGCCAGGTGCGCGGCGGCAAGAAGCTGCCGCTGAAGGCGATCGTCGACGAGGCGCTGGCGATGCCGGGCTGCGAGAAGATCGAGAAGGTGCTGGTGGTCAACCGCGCCGACGCCGCCGTCACGATGAAGGACGGCCGCGATGTGTGGATGCACGAGCTGGTCGCCAGCCAGCCCGACACCTGCGAGCCGGAATGGGTCGATGCCGAGCATCCGCTGTTCCTGCTCTATACCTCGGGCTCGACCGGCAAGCCCAAGGGCGTGCAGCACTGCACCGGCGGCTACCTGCTGCACGCGGCGCTGACCTGCAAGTGGACCTTCGACCTGAAGCAGGACGATGTCTTCTGGTGCACCGCCGACATCGGCTGGGTCACGGGCCACACCTACATCACCTACGGCCCGCTCGCGCTGGGCGGCACCGAGATCGTGTTCGAGGGCGTGCCGACCTACCCGGACGCCGGCCGCTTCTGGAAGATGATCCAGGACCACAAGGTCTCGATCTTCTACACCGCGCCGACCGCGATCCGCTCGCTGATCAAGGCCGCCGAGTCGAACGACGCCGTCCACCCGAAGAGCTACGACCTCTCCAGCCTGCGCCTGCTGGGCTCGGTGGGCGAGCCGATCAATCCGGCCGCCTGGGAGTGGTACTACCAGCACGTCGGCGGCAGCCGCTGCCCGATCGTCGACACCTTCTGGCAGACCGAGACCGGCGGCCACATGATCACCCCGCTGCCGGGTGCCACGCCGATGGTGCCGGGCTCGTGCACGCTGCCCTTCCCGGGCATCCAGTTCGCGGTGGTCGACGAGACCGGCAACGAGCTGCCCTGGGGCAAGGGCGGCATCCTGGTCTGCAAGAAGCCCTGGCCGTCGATGATCCGCACCATCTGGGGCGACCCGGAGCGCTTCAAGAAGTCCTACTACCCGGAAGACTTCAAGGGTCAGCTCTACCTCGCCGGCGACGGCGCGATCCGCGACGCCAAGACCGGCTACTTCACCATCACCGGCCGCATCGACGACGTGCTGAACGTCTCCGGCCACCGCATGGGCACGATGGAGATCGAGTCGGCGCTGGTGAGCTGCACCGACCTGGTCGCCGAGGCCGCGGTCGTCGGCCGTCCGGACGAGACCACCGGCGAGGCGGTCTGCGCCTTCGTCGTGCTCAAGCGTCCGCTGCCCTCGGGCGACGAGGCCAAGGCCATCGCCAAGCAGCTGCGCGACCATGTCGGCCGCGAGATCGGTCCGATCGCCAAGCCCAAGGACATCCGCTTCGGCGAGAACCTGCCCAAGACCCGCTCGGGCAAGATCATGCGCCGCCTGCTGCGCTCGCTGGCCAAGGGCGAGGCCATCACGCAGGACACCTCGACGCTGGAGAATCCGGCGATCCTGGGTCAGCTGGGTCAGGCGTACTGATCTGGCGCCGCAGTCCGCCCGGCCCGTGTGACGCGGGCCGGAAAGCACAAAGCCCCGCATCGCGGGGCTTTTTCGTTTCGTCGAGCTGTCCGTCGAGTTGTCGTCGGCGCGTCAGCGCATCGGTTCAGCCCGCGATCCGGCTCACTTCGTGCTCAGCACCCAGGCGGCCAGCGCCTTGGCCTCGTCCGGGGTGACGTTGTTGGCCGGCATCGGGATCTGGCCCCAGACGCCGACGCCGCCCTTGACGATCTTGTCGGCCAGCTTGGCAGCGGCCGTCTTGTCGCCGGCGTACTTGGCGGCGACATCCTTGTAGGCCGGGCCGACCAGCTTCTTGTCGACCGCATGGCAGGCCATGCAGTTCTTCTTGGCGGCCAGATCGGCGCTGGCGAAGGCCGGGCTGGTCAGCGTGACGGCGGCCAGGGCGGCGAGGGCGAACAGAGGCTTCATCGGGAGTTCCTGTCTGAGGGTGGGTTGGGGAAAATGGCAGGCGAACGGGAAACCAGGCGTGAAGACGGTCCTGAAATGCAACCGCTTCGTCGCATCCACAACGATTCTAGAAGCCGGCACGCTGACATGCCTTGATGCAGCCCCGGAGAATTCAGGCTTCCGAGCCTATGCTGGTCAACTGGACAACACGCTCGGGCGACGGATCCTGCACTGGCGTTGCACAAGGGAGAACAAGATGGCACTGATGATTCTCGGCCTGGCCCTGATCGCGCTGAAGGCGCTGGGCCTGGCGCCGGTCTCCGGCTGGGACTGGTGGCTGGTGATCGCGCCGCTGGCGCTGGCGCCGCTTTGGTGGTGGTTCTCCGACCTGAGCGGGCGCACCCGACGTCTCGAGGAGCAGCGCCACGAGGCACGCCGGCAGGCACGTCGGCGCTCGACCATCGCCTCGCTCGGCCGGCGTCACTGAGGCGCGCGCCGCGCAGGCCCTGCGGGCGGATGCAAGGCACCGGCAGGTTCCGGCCCTTATCATCCGCGCCATGCTGATCCATCCTCAATTCGATCCGGTCGCGCTTGCGCTCGGCCCCGTCCAGATCCACTGGTACGGTCTGACCTATCTGGCCGCCTTCGGCCTGTTCTACTGGCTGGCCACCCGCCGCATTCTTCAGCCGGTCTATGCCGCACGCGGCTGGACCCCACGCGAGGTCGAGGACCTGCTGTTCTACGGCATCGTCGGCGTCATCCTGGGCGGGCGCCTCGGCTATGTGCTGTTCTACAAGCCGGCACACTATCTGGCCCACCCGATGGAGGTGTTCGCGGTCTGGAAGGGCGGCATGGCCTTTCATGGCGGCCTGCTGGGCGTGATTGCCGCGATGGCGGTGTTCGCCTGGGTGCGCAAGCGCGGATTCTTCGAGGTCACCGATCTGGTCGCGCCCTGCGTGCCGACCGGGCTGGCCTGCGGCCGGCTGGGCAACTTCATCAACGGCGAGCTCTGGGGCCGCGCGGCCGATGCGTCGCTGCCCTGGGCGATGGTCTTTCCGCAGTCGGGCAGCGAGCTGGCCCGCCATCCCTCGCAGATCTACCAGTTCCTGCTGGAGGGGCTGCTGCTGTTCGTCATCCTGTGGCTGTATGGCCGCAGTCACGGCGCGCACCACCGCGCCGACGGCACGGTGGTCTGGGGCCGGGTCTCGGGCCTGTTCCTGATCGGCTACGGGCTGTTCCGCTTCATCGCCGAGTATTTCCGCGAGCCCGACAGCTTCCTGGGCCTGCTGGCGCTGAATCTCAGCATGGGCCAGTGGCTGTGCGTGCCGATGATGGTGGCCGGCGCCCTGATCTGGGCCTGGGCCGGGAGGCGCGCATGAGTGCCGCTCCGCTGCGGGTGCTGGGCATCGAGTCTTCCTGCGACGAGACCGGCGTGGCGCTGGTCGAGCTGCCCGAGGGCGCGGCCGGCGCGGCCGCGCCGCGGCTGCTCGCGCATGCGCTGCACAGCCAGATCGACATGCACCAGGCCTACGGCGGCGTGGTGCCGGAGCTGGCCTCGCGCGATCACATCCGCCGCGTCGTGCCGCTGCTGCGCGAGACGCTGGCCGGTGCCGGCCTCGGGCTGGAGGCGGTCGATGTCGTCGCGCACACCCGCGGGCCCGGCCTGGCCGGCGCGCTGCTGGTGGGCACCGGCGCGGCCTGCGCGCTGGCGATGGCGCTGGACCGGCCGGTGCTGGGCGTGCATCACCTGGAGGGCCACCTGCTGTCGCCCTTCCTCTCGGCCGATCCGCCGGAGTTCCCGTTCGTCGCGCTGCTGGTCTCGGGCGGGCACACCCAGCTGATGCGGGTCGACGGCGTCGGCCGCTACCAGCTGCTCGGCGAGACCATCGACGACGCCGCCGGCGAGGCCTTCGACAAGTCGGCCAAGATGCTCGGTCTGGGCTATCCCGGCGGGCCGGCACTGGCGCGGCTGGCCGAGCAGGGCGATCCGCAGGCCTACCGGCTGCCGCGGCCGCTGCTGCGCGGCGATCTGCTCGACTTCTCGTTCGCCGGGCTGAAGACGGCCGTCTGGACCCAGCTGGCGAAGATCGACGCCGGCGAGGATGCGGCCGGCGACGGCCATGCGCAGGAACGCGCCGATCTGGCCGCCTCGACCCAGGCGGCGATCGTCGAGGTGCTGGTGGCCAAGTCGCTGCTGGCGCTGAAGCAGACCGGGCTGAAGCGCCTGGTGGTGGCCGGCGGCGTCGGCGCCAACCGCCAGCTGCGCGCCGACCTGGACGCGCAGTGCCGCCGCCGCGGCGTGCGGGTGCACTATCCCGAGCTGCATCTGTGCACCGACAACGGCGCGATGATCGCGCTGGCCGCGGCGATGCGGCTGCAGTCCGGCCAGGCCGAGGCGCGGCGCCAGTACGACTTCGATGTCCGCCCGCGCTGGGATCTGGCCAGCGTCTGATCCGCCTCTGTTTCTGATGTCCAGGATGAACTTCCGTCTGAATGTCGTTGTGCGCGCTGCTCTGGCCGGTGCGCTGCTCGGCCTGTGTGCCGTGGCCCAGGCCGCCGAGCCGGTGCGGCTGGCGCTGATCGAGGGCCTGTCGGGCCCGTTCGCCAATGCCGGCGAGGCGGTGGCGCGCAATCTGGGCTGGGCGATCGAGCGGGTCAATGCCCGTGGCGGCGTGAAGCTGCCCGGCGGCGCGCGCCCGCTGGAGCTGGTGCGCATGGACAGCAAGGGCTCGACCGAGGAGGCGCTGGCGCTGCTGCGCGCGGCCACCGACCAGGCCGTGCCGGTGGTGATGCAGGGCAACAGCTCGGCGGTGGCGGCTGCGCTGGTCGAGGCGCTCAACCGCCACAACGCCCGCGAGCCCCAGCGTCGCGCGCTGTTCCTCAACTACGCCGCGGTCGATCCGGTGCTGACCAACGAGAAGTGCAGCCCCTGGCATTTCCGCTTCGACGCGCATGCCGACATGCGCCTGTCGGCGCTGGTCGATGTGCTGCAGCAGGACAGCGCGCTGCGCAGCATCTACCTGATCGGCCAGGACTACAGCTTCGGCCAGCATGTGCTGAAAAGGGGGCGCGAGATGATCGCCGCGCGTCGGCCCGACATCCGCATCGCCGGCGAGGAGCTGCATCCGGTCGGCCGCATCAAGGACTTCCTGCCCTACGCGACCAAGATCAAGGCCAGCGGCGCGCAGGCGGTGCTGACCGGCAACTGGGGCAATGACCTGACGCTGCTGATCAAGGCCGCGCGCGATGTCGGCTTCGAGGGCAGGTTCTACACCTTCTACGGCAATGCGCTGGGCGTGCCGGCCACGCTGGGCGAGAGCGGGGCAGGGCGGGTGCTCGCGGTGGCGGAGTGGCATCCGAATGTCGGCGACAAGGCCTCCGAGGCGCTGGTGCAGGCCTTCCGCCAGCGCTTCCCGAAGCCGCAGGACGACTATCTGCACCTGCGCATGCAGGTGATGGTCGAGATGCTGGCGCAGGCGATCGAGCGCGCCGGCTCGCTGGACGCGACCGCGGTCGCGCGTGCGCTGTCGGGCGCGCGCTTCGACGGCCGGGCGCTTGGCGGCCTGGGCGCGGGCCGGATGCGCGCCGCCGACCACCAGTTCATCCAGCCGCTCTATGTCAGCACGATGCAGAAGGCCGGCAGCGAGGGCGTCCGCTTCGATGTCGAGGGCAGCGGCTACGGCTTCCGCACCGTGCGCTATCTCGAGCCGGATCAGACGGCGCAGCCGCATTCGTGCAAGATGGCCCCCATCTGAAATTTCCCGTCGGGAGCCCTGGTGCGCGCGCTGATCGCCGACCTTCCCGCCTCGCGCATCCGCGAGGTCGCCGATGCCGGCCTGGGCCGCTCCGACGTGCTGGCTTTCTGGTTCGGCGAGAGCGACGAGATCACGCCGGTGCCGGTGCGCGATGCGGCTGTGACCTCGATCGAGGCCGGCGAGACCTTCTACTCGCCCAATCTCGGTCTGCCGGAGCTGCGCTCGGCGCTGGCCGCGCAGGTCTCGCGGCTGCATGCGCCGCCGTTGCCGATCGGGTCGGAGCGGGTCGCGGTGACGTCCTCGGGCGTGAGCGCGCTGATGCTGGCGCAGCAGGCGCTGGTCGAGGCCGGCGACGAGGTGGTGGTGGTCGTGCCGGTCTGGCCCAATCTGGCTGCGCAGCCGGCGATCCTGGGCGCGCGGGTGCGCCGGGTGAGCCTGCGTGCGGGGGCGGGCGGCGTCTGGTCGCTCGATCTGGATGCGCTGCTCGCCGCCGTCACGCCGGCCACGCGGGTGCTGATCGTCAACGCGCCGAACAACCCGACCGGCTGGACGATGAGCCGCGCCGAGCAGCAGGCGCTGCTGGCGCACTGCCGCCGCACCGGCACCTGGATCGTCGCCGACGAGGTCTACGAGCGGCTGCATTACCCGCAGGATCCGCCGCCCGCCGGCTCGGCCGAGGCGGTGCGGCTGTGCGCGCCGAGCTTTCTCGACATCGCCGCGCCCGACGACCGGCTGATCGTCATCCACAGCTTCTCGAAGAGCTTCCTGATGACCGGCTGGCGCCTGGGCAGCCTGATCGTGCCCGAGGCGCTGATGCCGCACATCGCCAAGCTGATCGAGTTCAACACCTCCTGCGCGCCGGTCTTCGTGCAGCGCGCCGGGCTGGCGGCGCTGGCGGCCGCGCCCGAGGCGGTGCCGGCGCTGCAGGCGCGGCTGCGGCTGTGCCGCGACACGCTGGTCGACGCACTGCAGGCGCTGCCCCGCGTCGAGGTCGCGCGTCCCGACGGCGCGATGTACGCCTTCCTGCGCATCGAGGGCGAGCCCGACTCGCTGGCGCTGGCGCGCCGCCTGGTGGCCGAGCATGGCCTGGGTCTGGCGCCGGGCTCGGCCTTCGGGCCGGAGGGCGAGGGCTGGCTGCGGTGGTGCTTTGCGTCACGCCAGCCGCAGCGGCTGCTGGCCGGGGTCGATCGGCTGGCGCGCGCCTTGGCGCTATAATGGCGGGCTTCGCCGGTTCAGGCTGGCGGGGACCACACGGCGCGGATCGGTTCCATCCGCGACCGCAAGTCAAACCATCAATCCGGAACCGAAGGAAACGCACATGTCCGAGATCAACAAGGCCGAGATCGTCGCCGCCAACGCCCGCGGCGCTGCCGACACCGGCTCTCCTGAAGTCCAGGTCGCGCTGCTGACCGCGCGCATCAACCACCTGACCCCGCACTTCAAGGCCAACAAGAAGGACCACCACGGTCGTCGCGGCCTGCTGCGCATGGTCAGCCGCCGTCGCAAGCTGCTGGACTACCTGAAGGCCAAGGACGCCGACCGCTATGTCGCGCTGATCCAGAAGCTGGGCCTGCGCAAGTAATCTGCGCATGCATGCGAAGAGCCTGTCTGGATCAGCCAGCACAGGCTCTTTGTTTTTCTGAATTCCCGACGTCCCTCTTCCCAGTTCCTCATCAGTCCCTTCGGTCGCGCGTGGGCGCTGCTGTGTCATTCCACCGGGGTCGCGCCAGCGGCCTGCGGCCCCGGTGGAATGGCATCCCAGCCGCGGTGACCGGGACCCTCACACGGAAATCCCCTCCATGAGCCTGTTCAACAAAGTCACCAAGACCTTCACCTGGGGCCAGCACACCGTCACGCTGGAAACCGGCGAGATCTCGCGCCAGGCCTCCGGCGCCGTCATCGTCAACATCGACGATACCGTGGTGCTGGCCACCGTGGTCGGCGCCAAGGGCGCCAAGCCGGGCCAGGACTTCTTCCCGCTGACCGTCGACTACATCGAGAAGACCTACGCTGCCGGCAAGATCCCGGGCAGCTTCTTCAAGCGCGAGGCCAAGCCCTCCGAGCTGGAAGTGCTGACCAGCCGCCTGATCGACCGCCCGCTGCGCCCGCTGTTCCCGGAAGGCTTCTACAACGAGGTGCATGTCGTCGTGCACCTGCTGTCGCTGAACCCGGAAGTCTCGGCCGACATCGCCGCGCTGATCGGCTCCAGCGCCGCGCTGGCGATCTCGGGCATTCCGTTCAACGGCCCGGTCGGCGCCGCGCGCGTGGGCTATGTCAACGGCGAGTACGTGCTCAACCCCGGTCCGACGCAGCTGAAGTCCTCCAAGCTGGACCTGGTGGTCGCCGGCACCGAGGCGGCCGTGCTGATGGTCGAGTCCGAGGCCGACCAGCTGTCGGAAGAGGTGATGCTGGGCGGCGTGAGCTTCGGCCACGCCCAGGCCAAGGTGGCGATCGCCGCGATCAACGATCTGGTGCGTGACGCCGGCAAGCCCGACTGGATCGAGTCCGGTCTGTGGACCCCGCCGGCCAAGAACGAGCCGCTGATCGCCAAGGTCGAGGAATTCGGTCTGGCCAGGATCCAGGCTGCCTACCAGATCCGCTCCAAGCAGGCCCGCACCCAGGCCTGCCGCACCGCCTACGCCGAGACCAAGGCCGCGCTGACCGCCGCCGGCGTCGAGTTCGACGGCGTCGAGGTCGACAACCTGCTGTTCGAGCTGGAAGCCAAGACCGTCCGTGGTCAGATCCTGGCCGGCGAGCCGCGCATCGACGGCCGCGACACCCGCACCGTGCGCCCGATCGAGATCCGCACCGGCGTGCTGCCGCGCACCCACGGCTCGGCGCTGTTCACCCGCGGCGAGACGCAGGCCCTGGTCGTCGCGACCCTGGGCACCGACCAGGACGCGCAGCGCATCGACGCGCTGGCCGGCGAGTTCCGCGACACCTTCCTGTTCCACTACAACATGCCCCCGTTCGCCACCGGCGAAGTGGGCCGCATGGGCTCGACCAAGCGCCGCGAGACCGGCCACGGCCGCCTGGCCAAGCGCGCGCTGGTGCCGCTGCTGCCGAACAAGGAAGACTTCGCCTACACCATCCGCGTCGTCTCGGAGATCACCGAGTCCAACGGCTCGTCGTCGATGGCTTCGGTCTGCGGCGGCTGCCTGGCGATGATGGACGCCGGCGTGCCGATGAAGGCGCATGTCGCCGGCATCGCGATGGGCCTGATCAAGGAAGGCAACAAGTTCGCCGTCCTGACCGACATCCTGGGCGACGAGGACCACCTCGGCGACATGGACTTCAAGGTGGCCGGCACCACCGCCGGCGTGACCGCGCTGCAGATGGACATCAAGATCCAGGGCATCACCCCGGAGATCATGCAGGTCGCGCTGGCCCAGGCCAAGGAAGCCCGTCTGCACATCCTGGGCAAGATGACCGAGGCCGTGTCGGGCGCCAACACCGAAGTGTCCGAGTTCGCGCCGCGCCTCTACACCATGAAGATCAATCCGGAGAAGATCCGCGACGTGATCGGCAAGGGCGGCTCGGTCATCCGCGCGCTGACCGAGGAGACCGGCTGCCAGATCGACATCGGCGAGGACGGCACCATCACCATCGCCTCGACCGACGCGGTCAAGGCCGAGGAGGCCAAGAAGCGCATCGCCGACATCACCGCCGAGGCCGAGATCGGCAAGGTCTATGAAGGCCCGGTCACCAAGATCCTGGACTTCGGCGCACTGATCAACATCCTGCCGGGCAAGGACGGCCTGCTGCACATCAGCCAGATCGCGCACCAGCGCGTCGAGAAGGTCACCGACTTCCTGTCGGAAGGCCAGATCGTCAAGGTCAAGGTGCTGGAGACCGACGAGAAGGGCCGCATCAAGCTGTCGATGAAGGCCCTGATCGAGCGTCCGGAAGGCATGGAAGAGGAGCGCTTCGAGCGCGCCCCGCGCCGCGAGTACGGCGACCGCCCGGAGCGTGGCGATCGTGGCCCGCGCCGTGACCGTGCTGACCGTGGCGAGCGCGCCGAGCGTCCGCCGCGTGGCGAGCAGGGCGCTGCGCCGGGCGCCGCCGATGCGCCGGCCGAGCAGCAGCAACAGCAGCAGCAGTGATGCGGGCCTGAGACGCCGCAGCCAGACGCACGGAGGACGACGGATGAAAGCCATCGAGATCACGCGCCCCGGCGCCCCCGAGGTGCTGGTTCAGGGCACGCGCCCCGACCCGGTGCCGGGTGCGGGCGAGGTGCTGATCCGCGTGGCCGCCAGCGGCGTCAACCGGCCGGACGTGCTGCAGCGCAAGGGGCTGTATCCGCCGCCGCCGGGTGCCTCCGACCTGCCGGGTCTGGAGGTGGCGGGCATCATCGTGGACGGCGATGCCGCCGCGATGGCCGCGGCCGGCCTGTCGATCGGCCAGCGCGTGTGCGCGCTGACGCCGGGCGGCGGCTATGCCGAGCTGTGCGTGACGCCGGCAGTGCAGTGCCTGCCGGTGCCGGACGGCCTGTCCGATCTGGAGGCGGCCAGCCTGCCGGAGACCTTCTTCACCGTCTGGTCGAACGTCTTCATGCGCGGCGCGCTGCAGCCCGGCGAGACCTTCCTGGTCCAGGGCGGAACCAGCGGCATCGGCGTGACCGCGATCCAGCTGGCCAAGGCCTTCGGGGCCACGGTCATCGCCACCGCCGGCAGCGACGACAAGTGCCAGGCCTGCCTCGCGCTGGGCGCCGACCATGCGATCAACTACCGCACGGCCGATTTCCAGGCCGAGGCGCTGAGTCTGACGGGTGGCCGCGGCGTCGACGTCATTCTCGACATGGTCGCGAGCGACTATGTCGCGCGCGAGGTCGCCTGCCTGGCCGAGGACGGTCGCCTGGTCATCATCGCGGTGCAGGGCGGCACGAAGGCACAGCTCGACGCGGGCCTGGTGCTGCGCCGTCGGCTGACGGTGACCGGCTCCACGCTGCGTCCGCGCTCGGTCGCCTTCAAGGGCGAGATCGCCGCGGCGCTGCGCCAGCAGGTCTGGCCGCTGCTGGCCTCGCGCCGCATCCGCCCGGTCATTCATGTGGTGATGCCGGCGGCCGAGGCCGCCGCCGCCCATGCGCTGATGGAGTCGAACCAGCATGTCGGCAAGATCGTGCTGCGCTGGGACACGCTCCCGGCCTGACGCATTCCGGATTTCTCAACTCGATATCGATAGGGACTGAAGATGACGACACGTCGCAAACTGGTGGTGGGCAACTGGAAGATGCATGGCAGCCATGCCGCCAACGCCGAGCTACTGCAGGGCATCCTGGCCGCGCGTCCGTTCGCGGCGGCCGATGTGGCGGTCTGCGCGCCGTTCCCCTACCTGTCCGAGGTCGCGGTGACGCTGGCCAACAGCGGCGTGGCCTGGGGCGCGCAGGATGTCTCGGCGCACGCGCAGGGCGCCTACACCGGCGAGGTCTCGGCGGCGATGTTGCAGGAGTTCGGCTGCCGCTTCGCGATCGTCGGCCACTCGGAGCGTCGCGCCTACCACGGCGAGACCGACCAGCAGGTCGCCGACAAGGCCCAGGCGGCCCTGTCCAAGGGCCTGACCCCGATCGTCTGCGTCGGCGAGACGCTGGCACAGCGCGAGGCCGGCGAAACCGAAGCGGTCGTCAAGCGCCAGCTCTCGGCGGTGATCCACACGCTGGGCCAGTGCATCGGCGAGATCGTCGTCGCCTACGAGCCGGTCTGGGCGATCGGCACCGGCCGCACCGCCTCGCCCGAGCAGGCGCAGGCGGTCCATGCGGTGCTGCGCGCGCAGCTGGCTGCGGCCACCGCGCGGGCGGCGGACATGAAGCTGCTCTACGGCGGCAGCGTCAAGCCTGACAATGCCGCGATCCTTTTTTCCCAGGCCGACATCGATGGCGGCCTGATCGGCGGTGCAGCGCTGAAGGCGGCGGATTTCGTCGCCATCGCGCGGGCCGCAGGCTGATAGCCGCGCACGGGGCGCGCTTCAGCGGTCTTTCTCGGAGTCTTCTCGATGCAAGTGATGATGAATATCGTGCTGCTGCTGCAGATGGCGGCAGCGGTGGCGATGATCGGGCTGGTGCTGGTCCAGCAGGGCAAGGGTGCCGACATGGGCGCTTCCTTCGGCGGTGGCGCCTCGGGCAGCCTGTTCGGTGCGACCGGCAGCGCCAACTTCCTGTCGCGCTCGACCGCGATTGCCGCCACGGTGTTCTTCCTGTGCACTCTGGCGCTGGCCTACTTCGGCAACCTGCGTCCGCAAGACTCCGGCAGCAGCATTCTGGACCGTGCCGCCGCGCCGGTGGCGGCCAGTGCGCCGGCCTCCGCTGCTCCGGCCGCGGCACAGATCCCGGGCCTGGTCGCTCCGGCTGCCTCCGTCCCGGCCTCGCGCTGAGCCGTGCCCTGTGCGTTCTCGGGGGCGGTGGCTGGATTCATCGAAGTGGTGAATTCGATACACACTCTCGAGATCGTCACGGCAAGAGTGGCAGGGGCTTGAGATAAACCCTGAGCCACGCTAGAATTCATGTCTGTGCTGAAGAGCAAACCTCAAGCAAATCAGCCGCAGCAACTGCCGGATAATCCAGCATCTTCTTGATGGATCTTTCAGCAGGATCGTGAAGCACGATCAACAACCCGATGCCGTCGTGGTGAAATTGGTAGACACGCTATCTTGAGGGGGTAGTGGCGAAAGCTGTGCGAGTTCGAGTCTCGCCGACGGCACCATGAATCAAGTGACACGTGGATCGATTCCTCATGCGGCAATCGATCCGGCGCCCTGGCAAGGCACAGGGAACAGGTGGGCGCGCTGAGCATTCGGTAGGACACTCCGGTGTCTTCCATGACAGCGCGCTTTATTTTTGCCGCACGAGGATCTGCCGAGCCGACCGACATGAACCTGGAACAATATCTCCCCGTCATTCTGTTCATCCTCGTCGGCATCGGTGTCGGCGTTGCCCCTCAGATCCTCGGTGCGCTGCTCGGCCCGCATCGCCCCGACCCGGCCAAGAACTCTCCCTACGAGTGCGGCTTCGAGGCCTTCGAGGATGCGCGCATGAAGTTCGATGTGCGCTACTACCTCGTCGCGATCCTCTTCATCCTGTTCGATCTCGAGATCGCCTTCCTGTTCCCCTGGGCGGTGTCGCTGCGTGAAATCGGCGCGACAGGCTTCTGGGCGATGATGATCTTCCTGGGCATCCTGGTCGTCGGGTTTGTCTACGAATGGAAGAAGGGCGCCCTCGACTGGGAGTGAGTTTTCTCCCGGTACGACAATCGATCGATCACCGCAAGAGCCACGGAAGAACACGATGGGCATTGAAGGCGTTTTGAAAGAAGGCTTCGTCACGACGAGTGTCGATGCTCTGATCAACTGGTCGAAGACTGGTTCCCTCTGGCCGATGACTTTCGGTCTGGCGTGCTGCGCCGTCGAGATGATGCATGCGGGTGCGTCCCGCTACGACATCGACCGCTTCGGCATGCTGTTCCGGCCCAGTCCGCGGCAGTCCGACCTGATGATCGTCGCCGGCACGCTGTGCAACAAGATGGCGCCGGCGCTGCGCAAGGTCTACGACCAGATGGCCGAGCCGCGCTGGGTGCTGTCGATGGGCTCCTGTGCCAACGGTGGCGGCTACTACCACTACAGCTACTCGGTCGTGCGCGGCTGCGACCGCGTCGTGCCGGTCGACGTCTACGTTCCGGGCTGCCCGCCGACCGCCGAGGCGCTGCTCTACGGCATCCTGCAGCTGCAGGCCAAGATCCGCCGCGAGAACACCATCGCGCGCTGATCGCCAAGGGAAATCGACATGACCCAGAAACTCGACACCCTGCAGGCCGCGCTCGAGCGCATTCTCGGCGATCGCGTGGCCAAGCTGGTCCGCGCACGCGGCGAGCTCACGATCACCGTCAAGGCGGGCGACTACTTCGTCGTCTGCAAGACGCTGCGCGATCATCCGGACCTGGCCTTCGAGCAGCTGATCGACCTGTGCGGCGTGGACTACAGCACCTACCGCGACGGTGAATACGACGGCCTGCGCTATGCGGTGGTCTCGCACCTGCTGTCGGTCAGCAAGAACTGGCGCCTGCGCATCAAGGTGTTCGCGACCGACGACGACTTTCCGGTCGTGGCCGCGGTCACGCCGCTGTGGACGGCCGCCAACTGGTTCGAGCGCGAGGCCTTCGATCTGTACGGCATCGTCTTCGAAGGCCATGAGGATCTGCGCCGCATCCTGACCGACTACGGTTTCATCGGTCACCCGATGCGCAAGGACTTCCCGGTCACCGGCCATGTCGAGATGCGCTACGACCCCGAGCAGAAGCGCGTGATCTACCAGCCGGTGACGATCGAGCCGCGCGAGATCACCCCGCGCGTCATCCGCGAAGACAACTACGGCGGTCTGCACTGAGCGGCGCGGCACCAGAGGTTTGATGAGCCATGGCTGAGATCAAGAACTACACCCTGAACTTCGGTCCGCAGCACCCGGCGGCCCACGGCGTGCTGCGCCTGGTGCTGGAGCTCGACGGCGAAGTCATCCAGCGTGCGGACCCGCACATCGGTCTGCTGCACCGCGCCACCGAGAAGCTGGCCGAGCACAAGACCTTCATCCAGTCGCTGCCGTACATGGACCGTCTCGACTACGTGTCGATGATGTGCAACGAGCATGCGTACTGCCTGGCGATCGAGAAGCTGCTCGGCATCGAGGTGCCGGAGCGTGCGCAGTACATCCGCGTGATGTTCAGCGAGATCACCCGCCTGCTGAACCATCTGCTGTGGCTGGGCTGCCACGGCATGGACTGCGGCGCGATGAACATGCTGATCTACTGCTTCCGCGAGCGCGAAGACCTCTTCGACATGTACGAGGCGGTGTCGGGCGCGCGCATGCATGCGGCCTATTTCCGTCCGGGCGGCGTCTACCGCGACCTGCCGGACTCGATGCCGCAGTACAAGCACAGCAAGATCCGCAACGCCAAGGCGATGGCCAAGCTCAACGAGAACCGCCAGGGCTCGATGCTTGACTTCATCGAGGACTTCGTGCGTCGCTTCCCGAAGCTGGTCGACGAGTACGAGACGCTGCTGACCGACAACCGCATCTGGAAGCAGCGCACCGTCGGCATCGGCGTGGTGAGCCCGGAGCGTGCGCTCAACCTGGGTCTGACCGGCGCGATGCTGCGCGGCTCGGGCATCGCCTGGGATCTGCGCAAGACGCAGCCCTACGATGTCTACGACCGCATGCAGTTCGACATCCCGGTGGGCGTGAACGGCGACACCTACGACCGCTACCTGGTGCGCGTCGAGGAAATGCGTCAGTCGAACCGCATCATCAAGCAGTGCGTCGACTGGCTGCGCAAGAACCCCGGTCCGGTCATCACCGACAACCACAAGGTGGCACCGCCTTCGCGCGTCGAGATGAAGACCTCGATGGAAGAGCTGATCCACCACTTCAAGCTCTTCTCCGAAGGTTTCCACGTCCCCGAGGGCGAGGCCTACGCGGCGGTCGAGCACCCGAAGGGCGAGTTCGGCATCTACCTGATCAGCGACGGGGCCAACAAGCCCTACCGCATGAAGATCCGCCCGCCCGGCTATGTGCATCTGGCGGCGCTCGACGAGATGTCGCGCGGCCACATGATCGCCGACGCGGTCGCCATCATCGGCACGATGGACGTCGTGTTCGGCGAGATCGACCGCTGAGTCCGAAGATCACTGAAGTCCGCTGAGAACCATCCATGTTCAGTGAAGCCACCCTGGCGCGGTTCGCGCGCGAAGTTGCCAAGTACCCGGCCGAGCAGAAGCAGTCGGCCGTGATGGCGTGTCTGTCGATCGCCCAGCAGGAGCAGGGCTGGGTCTCGCCGGAGGCCGAGAAGGCCATCGCCGACTATCTGGGCATGGCCCCGATCGCGGTGCGCGAGGTCACGACCTTCTACAACATGTACAACCAGCGTCCGGTCGGTCAGTTCAAGCTGAACGTCTGCACCAACCTGCCGTGCCAGCTGCGCGACGGCCAGAAGGCGCTGGAGAACCTGTGCAAGGAACTCGGCATCGAGGACGGCGGCACCACGCCCGACGGCGTGTTCACCGTGCAGAAGTGCGAGTGCCTGGGCGCCTGCGCCGACGCGCCGGTGATGCTGGTCAACGATCGCCAGATGCTCAGCTACATGAGCGACGACCGCCTGAAGGAACTGGTGAAGGTGCTGCGTGCCAGCGCCAAGCCGGCTGCCGCGGCCGCAAAGAAGAACTGAACGGAGTGGACAGGCCATGACGCTCGCGCTCGATCTCTCGAAGTTCCAGGCCACCGGCCTGGAAACCTGTTTCCATGACCGCCACATCAACCCGCAGATCTATGCGGGCCTGAACGGCAGCAACTGGCGCCTGAAGGACTACGAGGCCCGTGGCGGCTATCAGGCCCTGAAGAAGATCCTGGGCAAGGACGGCGGCGCCGGTCTGACCCAGGATCAGGTCATTGCCGAGGTCAAGGCCTCCGGCCTGCGCGGCCGCGGCGGTGCAGGCTTCCCGACCGGCCTGAAGTGGAGCTTCATGCCGCGCGCGCTGCCGGTGCAGAAGTACCTGGTCTGCAACACCGACGAAGGTGAGCCGGGGACCTGCAAGGACCGCGACATCATGCGGTACAACCCGCACATCGTCATCGAGGGCATGATCATCGCGGCCTACGCGATGGGCATCTCGGTCGGCTACAACTATGTGCACGGCGAGATCTTCGAGGTCTACGAGCGCTTCGAGGAAGCGCTGGAAGAGGCACGTGCGGCCGGCTACCTGGGCAACAACATCCTGGGCTCGAGCCACAGCTTCCAGCTGCACGCGCACCACGGCTTCGGCGCCTACATCTGCGGCGAAGAGACCGCGCTGATCGAGTCGATCGAAGGCAAGAAGGGCCAGCCGCGCTTCAAGCCGCCGTTCCCGGCCAGCTTCGGCGTCTACGGCAAGCCGACGACGATCAACAACACCGAGACCTTCGCGGCGGTGCCCTGGATCATCCGCAACGGCGGCCAGGCCTATCTCGAGTGCGGCAAGCCGAACAACGGCGGCACGAAGATCTTCTCGATGGTCGGCGACGTGCAGCGTCCCGGCAACTACGAGATCCCGATGGGCACGCCCTTCAGCAAGCTGCTCGAGCTGGCGGGCGGCGTCAAGGGCGGCAGAAAGCTCAAGGCGGTGATTCCGGGCGGCTCGTCCTCGCCGGTGCTGCCGGCCGACATCATGATGGCCTGCACGATGGACTATGACTCCATCGCCAAGGCCGGCTCGATGCTGGGTTCGGGCGCGGTCATCGTGATGGACGAGACCCGCTGCATGGTCAAGAGCCTGCTGCGCCTGTCCTACTTCTACGCGCACGAGTCCTGCGGCCAGTGCACGCCGTGCCGCGAGGGCACCGGCTGGCTGTTCAAGATGGTCGAGCGCATCGAGCACGGCCACGGCCGTCCCGATGACCTGGCGCTGCTCGACAACGTCGCAGAGAACATCATGGGCCGCACCATCTGCGCGCTCGGCGACGCCGCGGCGATGCCGGTGCGCGGCATGCTCAAGCACTTCCGCGACGAGTTTGCCCACCACATCGAACACAAGACCTGCAAGGTCCCGTCGTACATCTGATCTGATCGGGGCAGACGAACATGGTTGAAATCCAACTCGACGGCAAGAAGGTGGAAGTGCCCGAAGGCAGCATGGTGATGCATGCGGCCGAGAAGGCGGGCACGATGATTCCGCACTTCTGCTATCACAAGAAGCTCTCGATCGCGGCCAACTGCCGCATGTGCCTGGTCGACGTGGAGAAGGCGCCCAAGCCGATGCCCGCCTGCGCCACGCCGGTGACGCAGGGCATGATCGTGCGCACCAAGAGCGACAAGGCGATCAAGGCCCAGCAGTCGGTGATGGAGTTCCTCCTCATCAACCACCCGCTGGACTGCCCGATCTGCGACCAGGGCGGCGAATGTCAGCTCCAGGACATGGCGGTCGGCTACGGCAAGGGCGCCTCGCGCTACGAGGAAGAGAAGCGCGTCGTCTTCCACAAGGAGGTCGGCCCGCTGATCTCGATGGAGGAGATGAGCCGCTGCATCCAGTGCACTCGCTGCGTGCGCTTCGGCCAGGAGATCGCCGGCCAGATGGAGCTGGGCATGGTCAACCGGGGCGAGCACTCGGAGATCACCACCTTCGTCAACGGCACGGTCGACTCCGAGCTGTCGGGCAACATGATCGACATCTGCCCGGTCGGCGCGCTCACCAGCAAGCCCTTCCGCTATTCGGCCCGCACCTGGGAGCTGTCGCGTCGCAAGAGCGTGAGCCCCCATGACTCGACCGGCGCGAACCTGATCGTGCAGGTCAAGAACCACAAGGTGCTGCGCGTCGTGCCGCTGGAGAACGAGGCCGTCAACGAGTGCTGGATCGCCGACCGCGACCGCTTCAGCTACGAGGCCCTGAACAGCGATGCCCGCCTGACCCAGCCGATGGTCAAGCAGGGCGGCCAGTGGAAGAGCGTCGACTGGACGGTCGCGCTGGAATATGTCGCCAACGGCCTGAAGAACATCAAGTCGCAGCATGGCGCCGCCTCGATCGGCGCGCTGGCCTCGGCCACCAGCACCAGCGAGGAACTCTTCCTGCTGGGCCAGCTGGTGCGCGGCCTGGGCAGCCAGAACATCGACCACCGCCTGCGCCAGAGCGACTTCCGCGTGGACGTCGGCGCGGTGCGCTGGCTGGGCCTGCCGATCGCCGAGCTGTCGTCGGTCGACCGTGCGCTGGTCATCGGCTCCTTCCTGCGCAAGGACCATCCGCTGTTCGCGCAGCGTCTGCGCCAGGCGGCTCGCCATGGCGCGCAGATCATGCGCATCGGTGCGCAGGCCGAGGACTGGGCGCTGCCGGTCGGTGCCGAGATCGTCGCGGCCCCGTCGCAGTGGCTGTCGGTGCTGATCGAGGTCGCGGCCGCCGTGGCCACCGCCAAGGGCGTGACTGCGCCGCTGGCGGTGCAGCCGGGCGAACAGGCCCAGGCCATCGCCGAGGCACTGCTGTCGGGCTCGAAGGGCGCGGTGCTGCTGGGTCAGGCGGCGTCCGCCCACCCGCAGGCGGCCGAGCTGCTGTCCATCGCCAACTGGATCGCCGCGCAGACCGGCGCGTCCTGCGGCTTCCTGGGTGATGCTGGCAACCAAGTCGGCGCCCAGCTGGTCGGCGCGCTGCCGGGCCAGGGCGGCCTGAACGCCGCCGAGATGCTGGCCAAGCCGCTGAAGGCCTATCTGCTGTTCAACACCGAGCCGGTGCTGGACGCGGCCAACGCCGCCCAGGCCGCCAAGGCGCTGGCCGCGGCCGAGATGGTCGTCGCCTTCAGCCCCTTCCAGGCCAATGTCGAGTTCGCCGACGTGATCCTGCCGATCGCGCCGTTCACCGAGACCGGTGGCAGCTTCGTCAACGCCGAAGGCCGCGTGCAGTCCTTCCACGGCGTGGTGCGTCCGCTGGGCGAGACCCGTCCGGGCTGGAAGGTGCTGCGCGTGCTGGGCAATCTGCTGGGCCTGAACGCCTTCACGCAGGAATCGGTCGAGGACGTGCGCGCCGCTGCCGGCCTGAACGATGCCGCCAAGGTGTCGGCCCGCCTGTCCAACGCCAGCAGCGCCACCCCGCAGCTGGTCGCGGCCCCGGCGGGTCTGCAGCGCATCGCCAACGTGCCGCTCTACGCCACCGATTCGGTCGTGCGTCGCGCGCCCTCGCTGCAGGCCACCGCCGATGCCGCCGCGCCGCTGCTGGCCATCGGCGCCGCACTGGCCGCGAAGCTGGGCGTGCAGGCCGGTGCCAAGGTCCGCGTCAAGCAGGGCGAAGGCAGCGTCGTGCTGCCGGTGGCCATCGATGCCACGCTGGCCGCCGACACCGTGCGCGTCAGCGCCGGTTGCCCTGAAACCGCCGCGCTCGGTGCCGTCTTCGGCACCGTGAGCCTCGAGCGCGCCTGAGTCGCCGTCGCAGAAAAGAGCTGATGATGCTGGATACCCTGCAAACCACCGGCGCCGCGACCCTGGGAGGTGCGTGGCCCGTCGTCTGGACCCTGCTGAAGATCGTCGCGGTGCTGCTGCCGCTGCTGGGCTGCGTGGCCTATCTGACGCTGTGGGAGCGCAAGGCCATCGGTCGCACCCAGGTGCGTCCGGGCCCGAACCGCGTCGGCCCGATGGGTCTGCTGACCCCGATCGCCGATGCGGTCAAGCTGATCTTCAAGGAGATCATCGCCCCGACCGCCGCGAACAAGGGCCTGTTCTTCCTCGGCCCGATCATGACCATCATGCCGGCGCTGGCCGCCTGGGCGGTCGTGCCTTTCGGACCTGAGGTCGCGCTGGCCAATGTCAACGCCGGCCTGCTGTTCCTGATGGCGATCACCTCGCTCGAGGTCTACGGCGTGATCATCGCCGGCTGGGCCTCCAACTCGAAGTACGCCTTCCTGGGCGCGATGCGCGCCTCGGCGCAGATGGTCAGCTACGAGATCGCGATGGGCTTCTGCTTCGTCGTGGTGCTGATGGTCGCCGGCAGCCTGAACATGAGCGACATCGTCGTCAGCCAGACCAAGGGCCAGTTCGCCGACATGGGCCTGAACTTCCTGTCCTGGAACTGGCTGCCGCTGCTGCCGATCTTCGTCATCTACTTCATCTCGGGTCTGGCCGAGACCAACCGCCACCCGTTCGACGTGGTGGAAGGCGAGGCGGAAATCGTCGCCGGTCACATGATCGAGTACTCGGGCATGTCGTTCGCGATGTTCTTCCTGGCCGAGTACGCCAACATGATCCTGGTGTCGATGCTGGCCGTCCTGATGTTCCTGGGGGGATGGGATGCGCCGGTCGCGGCCCTGAGCTTCATCCCGGGCTGGATCTGGCTGGGCATCAAGACCTTCGTGGTGGTCACGATGTTCCTGTGGGTGCGTGCGACCTTCCCGCGCTACCGCTACGACCAGATCATGCGTCTGGGCTGGAAGATCTTCATTCCGCTCACGCTGGTGTGGCTGGTGGTGGTGGGTCTGTGGATCCAGTCGCCCTGGAACATCTGGAAATAAATCGAGCCAGCAAGGAAGCACACCGTGTCTGCTGTCAAGGATTTCGTCTCCAGCTTCATGCTGCTGGAGCTGCTCAAGGGAATGAAGCTGACGGGTCGTCACTTCTTCCAGAAGACGGTCACCGTCCAGTTCCCGGAAGAGAAGACGCCGCTGAGCCCGCGTTTCCGCGGTCTGCACGCACTGCGTCGCTACGAGAACGGCGAGGAACGCTGCATTGCCTGCAAGCTGTGCGAAGCGGTCTGCCCGGCGATGGCCATCACGATCGAGGCCGGCGAGCGCAAGGACGACGGCAGCCGCCGCACCACGCGCTACGACATCGATCTGACCAAGTGCATCTTCTGCGGCTTCTGCGAGGAAAGCTGCCCGGTCGACTCGATCGTCGAGACGCACATCTTCGAATACCACGGCGAGAAGCGCGGCGACCTGTACTTCACGAAGGACATGCTGCTGGCCGTCGGTGATCGGTACGAGAAAGAGATTGCAGCCAACAAGGAGGCGGACGCCAAGTACCGGTAAGCCATTCCACCCAGACTCGCTGGTGCCGTCATGGTGACGGTGCCGGGCCGGGCTGGGCCTGCGCATCGAGTACCCGACATCGACATGGACACGACCACCGCGCTCTTCTACGTCTTCTCCGCCGTGCTGCTGTTCTCGGGCTTCCGGGTCATCACGGCCCGCAGCCCCGTGCATGCGGCGCTCTTCCTCGTGCTGGCCTTCTTCAGCGCCTCGTGCGTCTGGATGCTGCTGCATGCCGAATTCCTGGCCATCTCCCTGGTCCTGGTGTACGTCGGCGCCGTCATGGTGCTGTTCCTGTTCGTCGTGATGATGCTCGACATCAATCTCGACCTGCTGCGCCAGGGTTTCTGGAAACATTTCCCGGTCGCCGGCCTGGTCGGCGTGATCATCGCGCTGGAAATGGCCTGGGTGCTGCAGCGCGGCTTCAACGTGCCGGATCCGAAGCCGATGCCGGGTGCCGAGACCGTGCCCAACACCAAGCTGCTGGGCATCGAGATCTACACCGACTATCTCTATCCGGTCCAGCTCGCCGCGGTGCTGCTGCTGGTGGCGATGATCGCCGCGGTGGCCCTGACGCTGCGTCGTCGCAAGGATGTGCGCGGCCAGAACCCGTCGGAGCAGGTCAAGGCGAAGAAGGCCGACCGCCTGCGCATCGTCAAGATGGACGCCGTGCGCGAGCTGCCCTCCCAGCCCGCCGCCGAGACGACCGCACCGGCCGCTGACGCCGCGAAAGGAAAGGCATGATCACCCTCGGACACTACCTGACGCTGGGCGCGATCCTGTTCGCGCTGTCGGTGATCGGCATCTTCCTGAACCGCAAGAACCTGATCGTGCTGCTGATGGCCATCGAGCTGATGCTGCTGTCGGTCAACCTGAACTTCGTGGCCTTCTCCCACTACCTGGGTGACATGGCCGGCCAGGTCTTCGTGTTCTTCATCCTGACGGTCGCTGCGGCCGAATCCGCGATCGGTCTGGCCATTCTGGTCGTGCTGTTCCGCAACCGCTCGACCATCAACGTCGACGAGCTCGATTCGCTGAAGGGCTGACGCCAAGGGGAAAACCAGAAAATGTCTCAGCTCTCGCAATCGACACTGCTGGCGGTTCCGCTGGCGCCCCTGGCGGGCGCCATCATCGCCGGCTTCTTCGGCAAGGCCGTGGGTCGCACCGGCTCGCATGTGGCCACCATTCTTGGCGTGCTGGTCGCGCTGATCCTGTCGGTGATGACGCTCATCGACGTGATCGGCGGCGCACGCTTCAACCAGACCGTCTACGAGTGGATGGTGCTGGGCGACCTGAAGATGGAAGTCGGCTTCATGGTCGACGGCCTGACGGCGATGATGATGTGCGTGGTGACCTTCGTGTCGCTGATGGTGCACATCTACACCATCGGCTACATGGAAGAGGATCCGGGCTACCAGCGCTTCTTCAGCTACATCTCGCTGTTCACCTTCTCGATGCTCATGCTGGTCATGAGCAACAACTTCCTGCAGCTGTTCTTCGGCTGGGAAGCGGTGGGCCTGGTCTCCTACCTGCTGATCGGCTTCTGGTACAAGAAGCAGACGGCGATCTTCGCCAACATGAAGGCCTTCCTGGTCAACCGGGTCGGCGACTTCGGCTTCATCCTGGGCATCGGCCTGATCGCGGCCTACGCGGGCACGCTGAACTACACCGAGGCCTTCGCCAAGGCCGACGAGTACGCCAAGCTGGGCTTCGACAATCCGTTCGGCGGCGAGCCTTGGATGCTGATCACCGTGACCTGCATCTGCCTGTTCATCGGCGCGATGGGCAAGTCGGCGCAGTTCCCGCTGCATGTCTGGCTGCCGGACTCGATGGAAGGCCCGACCCCGATCTCGGCGCTGATCCACGCGGCGACCATGGTGACGGCCGGCATCTTCATGGTGACGCGCATGAGCCCGCTGTTCGAGCTGTCGGACACCGCGCTGAACTTCATCCTGATCATCGGCTCGATCACCGCGCTGTTCATGGGCTTCCTGGGCATCATCCAGAACGACATCAAGCGGGTGGTCGCCTACTCGACCCTGTCGCAGCTGGGCTACATGACGATCGCGCTGGGCGCCTCGGCCTACTCGGTCGCGGTGTTCCACCTGATGACGCACGCGTTCTTCAAGGCGCTGCTGTTCCTTGGCGCGGGCTCGGTCATCATCGGCATGCACCATGACCAGGACATCCGCAACATGGGCGGCCTGCGCAAGTACATGCCCATCACCTGGATCACCTCGCTGCTGGGCAGCCTGGCGCTGATCGGCACGCCGTTCTTCTCGGGCTTCTACTCGAAGGACTCGATCATCCTGGCCCTGGGCGCGAGCAACCTGGCCGCAGCGCCGATCGCGCTGACCGCGGCGGTGGCCGGCGTCTTCGTGACCGCCTTCTACTCCTTCCGGATGTACTTCCTGGTCTTCCACGGCAAGGAGCACTTCCATCACAAGCCCTTCCCGGGCGAGCACGACCATCATGACGACGACGGCCACGGCCATGCGCACACGCCGCACGAGTCGCCCTGGGTGGTGACGGTGCCGCTGCTGCTGCTGGCGATTCCGTCGGTGGTGATCGGCTACCTGACGATCGAGCCGCTGCTGTTCGGCGACTTCCTGAAGGATGCGGTCCATGTCGACGCGGCCCGTCATCCGGCGATGGCCCAGCTGGCCGAGCACTTCCATGGCGCGGCGGCCATGGCCACCCACTCGCTGGTCACGCTGCCGCTGTGGCTGGCGGTCGGTGGCGTGGTGACCGCCTATGTCTTCTACATGCTGGTGCCTGCTGTTCCTGCCTTCTTCGCCCGTGCGCTCGCGCCGCTGGTGACGCTGATGGAAAACAAGTACTACATGGACTGGATCAACGAGCACATCTTCGCTGCGGGTGCACGCCTGCTGGGTCGCGGCTTGTGGAAGGTGGGTGACGTGACCCTGATCGACGGCGCAGCCGTCAATGGGTCCGCTCGCCTGGTCGGCTGGATCGGCTCGCTGGTGCGACTCCTCCAGACCGGTTACATCTACCACTATGCACTGGTCATGCTTGTCGGCGTCTTCGCGCTGATGACGTGGTTCGTGTGGCTGCATCGCTGAGCGGAGGCACCTGAACATGGCATACCTCTCTCTTGCGATCTGGATCCCGATCGTCTTCGGGATCATCCTGCTGGCCGTCGGCCGCGATGATCAACCCGGCACCGCGCGCTGGATCGCGCTGGTCGGCGCGCTGGTCAGCTTCCTGGTCACGATCCCGGTGATCACCGGCTTCGACAACTCGACGGCTGCGATGCAGTTCGTCGAGAAGATCAGCTGGATTCCGCGCTTCAACGTCAACTACCACCTGGGTGTCGATGGCATCTCGATGTGGTTCGTCCCGCTGACCGCCTTCATCACCGTGCTGGTGGTCGGCGCCGGCTGGGAGGTCATCACCGACCGCGCGCATCAGTACATGGGCGCCTTCCTGATCATGTCCGGCCTGACGGTGGGCGTGTTCTCGGCGGTCGACGGCCTGCTGTTCTACGTCTTCTTCGAGGCGACCCTGATCCCGATGTACATCCTCATCGGCATCTGGGGCGGTCCGCGCCGCGTCTACGCCGCGATCAAGTTCTTCCTGTACACGCTGGCCGGCTCGCTGCTGATGCTCGTCGCGCTGATCTACCTGTACTACAAGTCGGGTGGCAGCTTCGACATCCTGACGTGGCACAAGCTGCCGCTGCCGATGGACGTGCAGACGCTGATCTTCTTCGCCTTCCTGGCCGCCTTCGCGGTGAAGGTGCCGATGTGGCCGGTCCACACCTGGCTGCCGGACGCCCACGTCGAGGCGCCCACCGGCGGCTCGATGGTGCTGGCCGCGATCATGCTGAAGCTCGGTGCCTACGGCTTCCTGCGCTTCTCGCTGCCGATCGCACCGGACGCCTCGCATGAGTGGTCCTGGCTGCTGATCACCCTGTCGCTGATCGCCGTGATCTACATCGGTCTGGTGGCGATGGTGCAGAACGACATGAAGAAGCTGGTCGCCTACTCGTCGATCGCGCACATGGGCTTCGTCACCCTGGGCTTCTTCTTCTTCAGCGAGCTGGGCATTTCCGGCGGTCTGGTGCAGATGGTCTCGCACGGCTTCGTGTCGGGCGCGATGTTCTTCTCGATCGGCGTGCTGTACGACCGCGTGCACTCCCGCGAGATCGCCAGCTACGGCGGCGTGGTCAACACGATGCCCAAGTTCGCCGCCTTCGCGGTCTTCTTCGGCATGGCCAATGCCGGTCTGCCGGGCACGGCGGGCTTCATCGGCGAGTGGATGGTCATCCTGGGCGCGGTGAAGTACAACTTCTGGATCGGCCTGCTGGCCGCCACCGCGCTGATCTTCGGCGCCGCCTACACGCTGTGGATGGTCAAGCGCGTCTACTTCGGCGATGTCGCCAACGACCATGTCCGCGAGCTGACCGACATCAACGCCCGAGAATTCGCGATCCTGGCGATCCTGGCCCTGTGCACGCTGGGCATGGGCCTGTATCCCAAGCCCTTCACCGACGTGATGCATGTGTCGGTGACCGAGCTGATCCGCCACGTCGGCGTCTCGAAACTGTGATCACGGAGCGCTGCACCCCATGACTGCAATGAACTGGCTCGCGGTGTATCCCGAGATCTTCCTGCTGGTGATGACCTGCGTGGTCGCGCTGGCCGACCTCTACGTCACCGACCCGAAGCGCACGCCCACCCATGTGCTCACGCTGCTGACGCTGGCCGGCGTCGGTGCGATGCACTGGACCTACATCCAGGACGGCGAGACCCTCTATGCGATGAACCGCATGGTGGTGTCCGATCCGATGGGTCACCTGCTGGCCCTGTTTGCGGTGATCGCGATCGCGGTCACGCTGATCTACGCGCGTCCCTATGCCGAGAGCCGCGAGATGCTCAAGGGCGAGCTGTATTCGCTCAGCCTGTTCTCGCTGCTGGGCATCTCGGTGATGGTGTCGGCCAACAACCTGCTGGTGACCTACATCGGCCTGGAGCTGATGAGCCTGTCGCTGTACGCGCTGGTAGCGCTGCGCCGCGACCACGCCCAGTCGACCGAAGCCGCGATGAAGTACTTCGTGCTCGGCGCCCTGGCTTCCGGCTTCCTGCTCTACGGCATGTCGATGCTGTATGGCGCGACCGGCTCGCTGGACATCGGCACCATCTTCGACGTCATCGCCAAGGGCGAGGCCAACCGCCAGGTCCTGACCTTCGGTCTGGTGTTCATCGTCTCCGGCCTGGCCTTCAAGCTCGGTGCCGTGCCCTTCCACATGTGGGTGCCGGACGTCTACCAGGGCGCGCCGACCGCCGCCACGCTGCTGATCGCCGGTGCGCCGAAGATCGCCTCCTTCGGCATGGCGATGCGCCTGCTGGTCGACGGCATGATGGGTCTGGCGGCCGACTGGCAGCAGATGCTGGGCGTGCTGGCGGTGTGCTCGCTGCTGATCGGCAACCTGGCGGCGATCGCGCAGACCAACCTCAAGCGCATGCTGGCCTACTCGACCATCGCGCAAATGGGCTTCCTGCTGCTGGGCATGATCGCCGGCGTGGTCAACGGCAACACCCTGTCGGCCGCCAACGCCTACAGCTCGTCGCTGTTCTACATCCTGACCTATGTGGTCACGACGCTGGGCACCTTCGGTCTGATCATGCTGCTGGCGCGCCAGGGCTTCGAGGCCGAGGACATCGCCGACCTGGCCGGCCTGCACAAGCGCAGCCCGGTGCTGGCCGCGGTGATGGCGATCTTCCTGTTCTCGCTGGCCGGCGTGCCGCCGATGGTGGGCTTCCACGCCAAGCTGGCGGTGCTGCAGGCGCTGATCTCCACCAATGATCCGGTGCTGATCCAGCTGGCCATCTTCGGTGTGGTGATGTCGCTGATCGGCGCCTTCTACTACATCCGCGTCGTCAAGGTCATGTACTTCGACGAGCCGAAGGACAGCGCGGCGATCGTCATCGCCGGCGGCCCGCGCACTGCGCTGTCGCTCAACGGCGCGGCGGTGCTGCTGCTGGGCATCGTTCCGGGCGGCCTGATGACGCTGTGCTCGCAGGCCATCGTCAAGTCGCTGGCCGGCTGACGACGGAGTCCGAGAGGTGAGCTCATCCGCCTCGATCTGGCTGGTGCTGCTGCTGGCAGCGGTGCTGGCCAACCTGCCGTTCATCACCGAGCGGCTTCTGGCCTTCGGCCCGCTGCGCGCGCCGAAGTCCCTGGCCTGGCGCCTGCTGGAGCTGCTGCTGCATACCGGGATCGTCATCCTGGTCGGGCGGCTGCTGGAGTCACGCGCCGGCCAGATGGTCCCGCAGGGCTGGCAGTTCTACGCCGTGCTGCTGTGCCTGATGCTGACGCTGGCCTTTCCCGGCTTCGTCTGGCGCTATCTGCGCCGTCAGCGCTGAAGTCCATGCTGCCTGATCTTGCCGATCTGCCCGAGGGCGACGACCACCTGCGCGAGCAGCGCCTGGACTCGACGCTGGCCCACTCGGGCCGCTTCCTGCAGGTGATGCACGACACGGTGCGCCTGCCCGACGGGTCGGTCTCCTACCGCGAATACATCGTCCACCCGGGCGCGGTCATGGTGGTGCCGATCCTCGACGACGGCCGCCTGCTGCTCGAGCGCCAGTACCGCTACCCGCATCACCGCGCCTTCATCGAGTTTCCCGCGGGCAAGATCGACGCCGGCGAGGCGGGCATCACCTGCGGCGTGCGCGAGCTGCACGAAGAGACCGGCTGCAGCGCCGCCGAGTGGGCGCTGGCCGGCGAGCTGCGCAACGCGATCGCCTATTCCGACGAGCGCATCGAGATCTGGTTCGCACGCGGCCTGACGGTCGGCGAGCGCCGGCTCGACGAGGGCGAGTTCCTCGATGTCTTCGCCGCCAGCGAGCAGCAGCTCTCCGACTGGATCCGCGACGGCGAGGTGACCGACGCCAAGACGATGATCGCGCTGCTGTGGCTGCAGCAATGGCGCGCCGGCCGCTGGGCCTTGGACTGGCGGCCTGCCGAGGCCTGGAGCCGCGGCCGATAATTCCGGTCCATGAAAGTATTCGATCTGCAGTGCGAGGCCGGGCACGGCTTCGAGGGCTGGTTCGGCTCCGAGGAGGACTACCAGTCCCAGTGCGCGCGCGGCCTGCTGACCTGTCCGCTGTGCGGCAGTGCCGAGGTGGTGCGCCTGCCCTCGGCGCCGCGGCTGAACCTGTCGACCTCGCGGGCCGAGACCCCGAGCGCACGCTCTGCTGCACCTGTCCAGGTGCCGTCGCCCCGACCGGTCTCCCATCCGGCCCCCGCGGCCACGCCCGAGCGGCAGCAGGCCGAGGCGATCTTCCTGCAGGCGGTGCGCCATGTGCTGGCGCATACCGAGGATGTCGGTCCGCGCTTCGCCGAGGAAGCCCGGCGCATTCATCACGGCGATGCCGAGGCCCGCGGCATTCGCGGCCAGGCCACGCCCGAGGAGCGCCGCGAGCTGCGCGAGGAGGGCATCGGGGTGCTGGCGCTGCCGGTGCCCGAAGGGCTGGACGGCCCGCTGCAGTAGATGCAGCCAACAAGGCCCCTGGGATGAGCCGGGCGGGTTCGCTGCGTCGGGCTTTCAGCCTGCCGGCAGCATCCGGTCCGGGTTCATCCGGCCGTCCGGGTCCAGTGCCTGCTTGATCGAGCGCATCAGCGCCAGCGCCACCGGCGACTTGCGCCGCTGCAGCTCGTCGCGCTTGAGCCGGCCGATGCCGTGCTCGGCCGAGATCGTGCCGCGGTGTGCCTGCACCGCATCGTGCACCAGCATGTTGACCGCGTCTTCCTGCTCGTCCAGGAAGCGGCCCGGATCCTCGCCCTCGGGCGCCTGCACGTTGTAGTGCAGGTTGCCGTCGCCCAGGTGGCCGAAGGTGACCGGGCGCACGCCGGGCCAGCGCGCGCGCAGCGCCGCATCCGTGCGGGCCACGAACTCGGGAATCGCCGACACCGGCAGCCCGATGTCGTGCTTGATGTTGAGCCCCTCGGCCGACTGCGCCGCCGACACCGACTCGCGCAGCTGCCACATCGCGCGTGACTGCACCAGCGACCGCGCCACCGCCGCGTCGCCGATCATGCCCGCGTCCAGCGCGCGCGCCAGCAGCGCCTCGAGCAGGCCCTGCGCATGGGCCTCGCCCTCGCTGTCGGAGAGTTCCAGCAGCACCGTCCAGGCGCAGGCCGGCAGTGGCTGCGGGATCTGCGGGAAATGCCGTGCCACCAGCGACAGCGCATGCCGGCCGATCACCTCGAAGCCGGTCAGCGCGTCGCCCGCCTGGCTGCGCGCCAGGCGCAGCAGCGCCACGCAGGCCTCGAGCGAGTCGCAGGCCGCCAGCGCGGTGCGGGTGGCCGCCGGCTGCGGCTGCAGCTTCATGACCGCCGCGGTGATCACGCCCAGCGTGCCCTCGCTGCCGATGTAGAGATGGCGCAGGTCATAGCCGGTGTTGTCCTTGCGCAGGCCGGAGAGCCCGTCCCAGATCTCGCCGGCCGGCGTCACCACCTCCAGCCCCAGGCACAGCTCGCGCGCGTTGCCGTGGCGCAGCACCTGGGTGCCGCCGGCGTTGGTCGCCAGGTTGCCGCCGACGGTGCAGCTGCCCTCCGAGGCCAGGCTCAGCGGCAGCCACAGTCCTTCGGCCTCGGCGGCCTGCTGCGCGGCCTGCAGCACGCAGCCGGCCTCGACCGTCATCGTCAGGTTGGCCGGATCGATCGCGCGCACCCGCTCGAGCCGGCGCAGGCTCAGCAGCAGCTGCGTGCCGCTGGCGTCGGGCACCGAGGCGCCGACCAGGCCGGTGTTGCCGCCCTGCGGCACGACCGCGACGCGGTGCTCGGCGCACAGGCGCATCACCTGCGCGACCTCCTCGGTCGTGCCGGGCCGGGCCACCGCCAGCGCGCGGCCCGGCCAGCGCCGGCGCCAGTCCAGCGTCCAGGCCGACAGGTCGCCTTCGCGCAGCACCTGCGCCGGGCCGATCCGGGCTGCAAGCTGCTCGAGAAACTTCGGGGTGTCCAGGCTCATGCGGCGGGCTCTGCGGTCTTTTCTGCAGCCAGCAGACGGCCGGCTGCCAGCCGTGCACGCACATGCCAGGCGCAGGCGCCGAACAGCAGCACCGACAGCACGATCTCGGTCAGGGCCAGCGCCGGGCCCAGGCCGCGTTCGCCCAGCACCCGCACGCCGCCCTCGGCTGCGTAGAGCCAGACCGCCAGACTCAGCCAGCGGTAGGTGTAGAGCCGCATGCGCCACAGGCCGGGCAGGGCCAGCACCAGCGGCAGCACCTTGATCACCAGCGTACCGCGCCCGGTCGGGGCCAGCACCAGCTCCCACAGCAGCCCCAGCACGACCAGCGCCAGGCACAGTCCGAAGGTCAGCCAGCGGCTGCGCTGCACCGCGGGCGTGGGCGGTCGCGGCTGGCCGTCGACCGGATCGACCGGATCGGTGGAATGGGCGGCAGTCGGGTGGGGCGAGGGGGCGGGAGCGTCGTTCATGTGGGCAGGGATCGTGTTCGTTCCCGGGCGGGCCGGGGGCTTTGGCATGATATCCGTCATGAATATCTCCCGATCGCACTGGCCCTGGCGCGAGACCCTGCAGACCCTGCGCCAGCGCTTTCGCGAAGACCGGCTGGGCGTGGCGGCCGGCAGCCTGACCTTCACCACCACCGTCTCGCTGGTGCCGCTGCTGACGGTGGCCTTCGCGATCTTCACCGTCTTTCCGATGTTCGCCAGCCTGCGCAAGGCGCTGGAGCTGTACTTCCTGCAGAACCTGGTGCCTGACGCGATCGCGCGGCCGGTGCTGCAGCAGCTCACGCTGTTCGCCACCAAGGCCAGCCGGGTGGGGGCGGTGGGTCTGGTGGTGCTGTTCTTCACCGCGATCGCGATGCTGCTGACCATCGACCGCTCGCTCAACGCGATCTGGCGGGTGCGTCAGCCCCGGTCGCTGACCCGCCGGGTGCTGGTGTACTGGACCACCGCCACGCTCGGGCCGCTGATGCTGGGCTTCAGCCTGTCGCTGACCTCCTGGGCCCTGACCGCGTCGCGCGATGTGGTCGAAAGCCTGCCGGGCGGGGTGGCGCTGCTGCTGGGGCTGGCCGAGCTGCTGCTGATGGCCCTGGGCGCGGCGATGCTGTTCCGCTTCGTGCCCAACACCCAGGTGCGCTGGACCCATGCCCTGGCGGGCGGGATCTTCGTCGCGGTGGCCTTCGAGATCGCCAAGAAGCTGCTGGCCTGGTACTTGAGCCTGGTGCCGACCTACACCACGATCTACGGCGCCTTCGCGACCCTGCCGATCCTGCTGATCTGGATCTATCTGGGCTGGGTCATCGTGCTGCTGGGCGCGGTGGTGGCGGCCTACATGCCCAGCCTGGACCTGCGGGTGCGCCGGCGCGAGTACCGGCCGGGCTGGCGCTTCGTGCTGGCGCTGGAACTGCTGGGCGAGCTGGCCCGGGCGCGTCAGACGCCAGCGCGCGGCATGGCGCTGGCCGCGCTGTGCGAGCGCCTGCGCCTGGACCCGCTGCAGGCCGAGCCGGTGCTGGAGGTGCTGCAGCGCCTCGACTGGATCGGGCTGCTGGCCGAGGACGGCGAGGCGCGCCATGTGCTGCTGGCCGAGCCGGCGGCCACGCCTCTGGCCCCGCTGGTCGAGCGGCTGCTGCTGGCCGGCGATCCGCTGCTGCAGCCGCTGCAGCAGCGCACCGGCCTGTCGGAACTCACCCTGGCCGATGCCCTGGCCAGGCCTGGGGAGCCGGACTGCCTGGAGCCGCAACATTCCGTGAACTGAAGTCCGGCAGCGTGGACCCGGACATGAGCCGGAGCAGCACCCGGACCCGGCAGGTTTTTGTGGTTTCAGCCGGGGAACCTGCGCCCTAGGCTTGCGCAGTTCTCGCAGCCTGCCTGCGAGCATGATTCCTGTTGTTCCCCATTCCAGGCAGTTCGAGGGAAGGAAGTCTGCATGCGCACCAATCTGCCGATCACCCAGCGGGAGTACGCTTTCCCGGCCGGGCAGGCTCTGGTCTCCACGACCGATCTCCAGGGGCGGATCCTCTATTGCAATCCGGCCTTCATCGAGGTCAGCGGCTACACCCGGGAGGAGCTGCTCGGTCAGCCGCACAACATGATTCGCCACCCCGACATGCCGGAAGAGGCCTTCCGCGACATGTGGCAGACGATCGAGTCGGGGCAGCCCTGGTCCGGACTGGTGAAGAACCGGCGCAAGAACGGCGATCACTACTGGGTCATGGCCAATGTGACGCCTCTGCTCGATGGCGATCGACCGGTGGGCTACATGTCGGTGCGCACCCTGCCTGACCGTCAGCAGGTGAGCGAGGCCGAGACCTTGTATGCCCGCATGCGCGAGGCGGCGAGCCGGGGCGGCGGCGGACCGCGCCTGCAGGCGGGTCGTCTGGCGCCTCAGGGCGTGCTGGCCCGCGGGTTGGACCGCCTGCAGGGCGACGGTCACTGGCGCACCCAGGCGCTGTGCCTGCTTGGCGTGGCCGGCGGCTGGGGCGGCGCGTAGCTGATGTCGCTCTGGCCCGGGCAGCTTGCCGCGACGGCGGCGGCGGCGCTCCTGGCTGCCGGTGTGTCGGTCGGCGTGGCCGCGCTGATCCGCCGGCAGAACCAGGAGCCGCTGAAGGCGCTGCTGCGCTTTGCCAACCGGCTGGCTGCTGGCGATCTGACCGGACAGCTGCCGACCGGCCAGCCCGGGCTGAGCGGCCGGCTGGCGCGAGCGCTCAATCAGCTCTCGGTCAACCTGATGGCCATCGTCGGCGACACCCGTGCCGGCGTCGAGCGGCTGCGGCACACCTCGCATGATCTGGCCAGCGGCAACCGCAATCTGGCCGAGCGCACCGAATCCCAGGCCTCCAGCCTGGAGCAGACCTCCGCGTCGATGGCCGAGATCACCGAGACGGTGCGGCACAGCGCCGACACCGCCCGCGATGTCGCCGATGTGGCGCGCCAGGCGGCCGACGTGACCGCGCGCAGCACCGAGGCGGTCAAGGAGGTCACCGTCACGGTCGAGGCGATCGCCGACGCCTCGCGACGCATCCGCGAGATCACCCAGGTGATCGACGGCATCGCGCTGCAGACCAATCTGCTGGCGCTCAATGCCGCGGTGGAGGCCGCACGCGCTGGCGAGCAGGGACGGGGTTTCGGTGTCGTGGCCGGCGAGGTGCGCCAGCTCGCGCAGCGCACCTCGGTGGCGGCCCGCGAGATCAAGGACCTGATCGAGGATGCCGGTCTGAAGGTCGAGGCCGGCTCCGAGCAGACCCGTCGGGCCTGCGGCACGATGGAGGAGGCCCAGGTGGCGGTGCAGCGCATGAGCGAGCTGGTGGCGGGCATCAGCGCCGGTGCCTCCGAGCAGCTCAACGGCATCTCCCAGATCAACGAGGCGGTCTCGCACATGGATCAGCTCACGCAGAAGAACGCGGCGCTGGTCGACGAGCTGTCCTCGGCATCCGAGACGGTCACCGGCCAGGCCCAGGCGGTGACCGAGGCGGTGGCGGTGTTCCGGCTCGATGCGGCGGCACCGGCGCTGGCCCACGCCAGCGATGCGGTCAGCCTGCGTCGGGAGATGAAGGCGCGTCGGCTGGCGACGGCCTGACTGGACGGGCCGTCGCCTCGGCCTGCAGCACCGCCTGCAGCGCAGCGACGAAGCCTTCGGGGTCATCCTCCATCATCGCGTGGCCGGCCTGAGGCAGCGTCTGCTGCCCGGCCTGCAGCGCATCCCTCAGCGCCGCGGCGCGTCGCACCGGGGTCATCTGGTCGAGCTCGCCGCAGATCAGGTGGCAGCGCGGCGGGCCGCCGGCCTCGGTCGCTTCGGTCAGCAGGCGGGCTGCCGCCAGCGCGCTGTCATGGCGGTCACAGGCGGCCAGATCCAGCTCCAGCAAGGTGCGCCGGCCTTCGGGCAGCCGCCGTGCATCGCAGCCGGCCAGCACCCGCTGCATGCGTGCCCGGCTGGCGGCCTGGCGCTCGGCACGGCCGTCCGACGGGCCCGCATGTGACAGCGAGGCGATCAGCTCGATCGCCTGGAGCGGGGCTTGGGCAGCCTGCTGCAGCAGCACCGGCGCCACCCGCATCGGGAACGCGGTGCCGACCATCACCAGATCGCTGATCTGCGGATCCTGTGGCGCCTTGTCAGGCCCCGCCAGACGTGCGGCCACCTCCAGCGCGATCAGCGAGCCCATGCTGTGGCCGACCAGCACGATCCGCCCGAGCCCGGCCGATCGCAGCAGGGCCAGCAGGGTGTCGGCCATCGCGCCGATGTCCGCGTCAGGCGGGCCCTCGCTGAGGCCGTGGCCGGGCAGGTCCGGCACCAGCACGCCCAGGCCCTGCGTCCGGCACCAGCGCGCCGCATGCGTCCAGACGCTCCGGTCGTTGAGCGCGCCATGCACGAACACGACACATCGTGAATCGGGGGCGGCGCCAGGCGCCTGGTCGGCATGCAGCTGGCGTCCGGCCAGCGTGAATCGCATCGGCATCACACAGGTCTCCTTGGGGTGAACTCGGGCAGGATGTGGGCTATATTGGCGCAACAGCACCGTTTCTTGCGTCCCGAATCCGACAACTCCAAGGACCTCCCCATGAAAGTCAGCGACATCCTGCGTGTCAAGGGAAACACGCTCTTCACCGTCACCCCGAACCAGCCGCTGGCCGAAGCCGTGGCCGTGATGGCCGAGCATGACATCGGCTCGCTGGTGGTCATGGAGCACGGCGACCTGGTCGGCATGCTCACCTTCCGCGAGGTCATCCAGGCGGTCGTGCGCAACCAGGGCTCCATCGGCGCGATGACGGTGCGTGGCGTGATGGATGACCACCCGCTGACCTGCACGCCCGGCACCGAGATGGACGAAGTGCGTCGCATGATGCTCGAGCGCCATGCCCGCTACATGCCGGTCATGAGCGCCCGCACGCTGATGGGCGTGATCTCCTTCTACGACGTGGCCAAGGCGGTGGTCGACAGCCAGGACTTCGAGAACCGCATGCTCAAGGCCTACATCCGCGACTGGCCGGCCGAGGCGGGCAGCGACGAGGCGGCCTCGCGCACCTGAACCTGGTGCACCTGATCGGGCTCATCGCCATTCTCTGACGGCAGCACGACCGTCAGGTAGTCGCCCAGCTCGCGGATGCGGCGCAGCACCTCGCCGCTCTCGTCCAGACGAAGCACCGGAACCGGGTGGTCGTAGTCGCCGCGCTGGAGTGCGTCCAGCGCCTGCTGCGCCTGCAGCAGCGGCTCGGTCAGGGCGCGCCCATGCGACTGCACCAGCGCCAGCGCCAGGCCGAGTGCGCCCAGCAGCAGTGCGCCTGCCAGCGGACTGCCGGCCGGACCGGGCCACTGATGCGACACCAGCAGCGCCAGCGTGGCCAGGCCAAGCGGCAGCAGGGCGCAGAGCAGCAGCCGAGTCCGGATCGACAAGACCGTGCGACGGCTGCGGCGAGAGCGGTGGACAGGACGAGATCGCTTGGGCATGGTTGTTTCTGCTTGTAACAGATCTGACCATGCCATAAAAAAAGCACGGCGCCCTTAAGGGGCCGTGCTGTCAACGAGTCAGGATGACTCGAGGCTGGAACCGAAAGCGGTCACCCGGTCACATGTCGAGCATCGAGCCGGTCAGGCCCATGTCGGAGCTGCCCATCAGGGCCTCGATGTCGAGCAGGATGAGCATGCGCTCCTGCAGGCTGGCGATGCCGGTGATGTAGTGGGTGTCGACGCTGGCATCCATGTCCGGCGTGGGGCGGACTGCCTCGCCGGGCAGCTCCAGCACATCCGACACCGAATCCACCACCGCGCCGACGACACGACCGTTGATGTTCAGCACGATCACGACGGTGAAGCTGTTGTACTCGGCCGAGTCGCAGCCGAATTTCAGCCGCAGGTCGACGATCGGCACGATGACGCCGCGCAGATTGACCACACCCTTGAAGCAGGATGCGGCGTTGGCGATGCGGGTCGGTGCCTCATAGGAGCGGATTTCCTGGACCTTGAGGATGTCGATGCCGTATTCCTCGTTGCCCAGGCGGAAGGTCAGGTACTCGCCGCGCAGGTGGGCCATGCTGCCGCCCTCGGAGCCAGCCTGGCCGCGCTGCTGGGACTTGCTCGAGGCGCCGGAAGGGGAGCGGGTCGCGGTGGGGGTTTCGAAAGCCGTGCTCATGGGAGGTCCCTGGTGACGATGGATGGATTTTCGGTATCGACAGGCCTGGGGAAGTCCTGAGCAGCAGGGCATTCGCCGGACAATTCGCGCCGTCTCGGCCGGCCGGGACCGGGCGCCTACAATCGCCGCCATTTCCTCGAACTCTGAGCGCGTCCTCCCACCATGTCCGGCAGCACCTTCGGCCTCCTGTTTCGCGTCACCAACTTCGGCGAGAGCCACGGCCCGGCGATCGGCTGCGTCATCGATGGCTGCCCTCCGGGGCTCGAGCTCTCCAAAGCGGACATCCAGCCTGATCTGGACCGCCGCCGCCCCGGCACCAGCCGCCATGTGACGCAGCGCAACGAGCCCGACGCTGTGGAGATCCTCTCCGGCGTCTATGAAGGCAAGACCACCGGCACGCCGATCTGCCTGCTGATCCGCAACACCGACCAGCGCAGCAAGGACTACGGCAACATTCTCGACACTTTCCGTCCCGGCCACGCCGACTACACCTACTGGCGCCGCTACGGCCTGCGCGACCCGCGCGGCGGCGGGCGCTCGTCGGCACGGCTGACCGCGCCGATGGTGGCTGCCGGTGCGGTGGCCAAGAAATGGCTGCAGCAGCGCCACGGCACCACCTTCGCCGGCTGGATGACCCAGCTCGGCGACGTGGCGATCCCGTTCGAGGACGAGGCGCAGATCCCGGTCAATCCCTTCTTCGCGCCGGCAGGCACGGCCAAGGTGGCCGAGCTCGAGGCCTACATGGACGCGCTGCGCAAGTCCGGCGACTCGGTCGGCGCGCGGCTGAAGGTGGTGGCGCGTGGCGTGCCCGTCGGGCTGGGCGAGCCACTGTTCGACAAGCTCGACGCCGACATCGCGCACGCGATGATGGGCATCAACGCGGTCAAGGGCGTTGAGATCGGTGACGGCTTCGGTGTGGTGACGCAGCGCGGCAGCGAGCACGGCGACGAGATGCTGCCGACCGGCTTCGCCAGCAACCATGCCGGCGGCGTGCTCGGTGGCCTCTCGACCGGTCAGGACCTGGAGGTCTCCATCGCGATCAAGCCGACCAGCTCGATCCGCATCCCGAAGGCCTCGGTCAACCGCGCCAGTGAGCCGACCTCGGTTGAAACCTTCGGCCGCCACGACCCGTGCGTGGGCATCCGTGCCACGCCGATCGCCGAGGCGATGCTGGCGCTGGTGGTGATGGACCATGTGCTGCGCTGGCGCGCGCAGTGCGCGGATGTCGTGCTGCCGGTGCCGCCGCTGGCCGGCCAAGTCGCACCTCAGGCCTGAGATCGGCTTCGGCCGCGTTCAGCGCTGCTGGATGCGCCGGATCGCCTGCCGGGACGAGTGGCCGCGTCTGACCTCGATGCGGCCTGCCTGCAGGTCCAGGGTCACGGTGCGCGGCACGAAGTCGCCGACATCGACCGCCTGCAGATCGAAGCCGTGGTGGTCGATCAGCTCGCAGCCGATGGCGATGTTGCGCTCGCCGATGTTGAAGTTCGGGCCGTCCCGGCCCGGCATGGTGTCGGCGCCGCCGTAGAGGTGGGTCTGGAAATCCGCGGGCCGGGTGCCGCTGCGCTCGATCGCCTGCAGCAGCAGACCGATCGCCTCGTCGCCGAAGCGGGCGTCGGGCGAGCCGTCGCGGCGCTGCCTGCCGGGCAGCAGGTAGTGGCACATCGCGCCGATGCGTCGCTGCGGATGCCACAGCACCAACGCGACGCACGAGCCCAGCAGCGTGCGCACCGTGCCGGCCTGGGTGCCGAAGTAGAGCTGGCCGGCCAGCAGGTTCAGGGCATGGCCCTGGCGGGGCTGCACGAAGCCGGAGACCGGTTCGCGGTGGTGTACCGCCGCTTCAGTGAGGCGGCTGCGCATGCTGGCGATGCTCGCCGATCAGCCCGACCAGGCGCTGCGGATCGAGGATCGCGGCCAGATCGAGCTCGGGCGTGGCCTGCTGGCGGTGGCGCACCATGCTGCGCAGATGCGCCGCGTCGATGCGCGTGCCCAGCCGCGGTACCGGCTCGAGGTCGCGTTCGGCGATGTTGATGACCTCCTGCACCGCGTCGACCAGCACGCCCAGCGTCTGCGTGCCGCCGTCGTCGGGCAGGCAGACGTCGACGATGACGATGCAGGTGCGTCGGCCGATGACGGTGGCGGGCAGGCCGAGCCGGGCGCCGAGGTCGATCACCGGCACGACGACGCCGCGCAGGTTCATCACGCCGCGAACGAAGGCCGGCATCAGCGGCAGCGGCGTCATGTGGCCGACCTCGAGGATCTCGCGCACCAGGTCGATGCGCACCGCGCAGGGCTCCAGGCCGAGCGCGAAGCACAGGAACTGGTGCAGCGGCGATCCGTCGTCCTCCCGGGCCGGCTGGCCGTGACCGCGGGAGGCGGAAGCGATCGATGAGGCGATCATGGCAGGCGGGGCGCGCGGGCCGGGTTCAGAAGTGACCGAATCCGGCCTCGACCGCCATCGCCGCGCGGCCCCGCGAGCCGCTGCCCGTCGGCATGCTGCGGGCGCGGCGGCTGCCTTCGTCGAATCCGCCCGACGACCGTGCGGAGCCCATGCGGGCCGGCGCGGCGTGGCCGAATCCGCCCTCGTCCTGGGCCAGACGGAAGAAGGCGATCATCTCCTGCAGCTGCGCGGCCTGGCCCGAGAGCTCCTCGGCGGTGGCCGAGAGCTCCTCGGAGGCCGAGGCGTTCTGCTGCGTCGCGCCGTTGAGGTGGCTCATCGCGGTGGTGATCTGGTTGACGCCCGCGGCCTGTTCGCCCGAGGCGGCGGAGATCTCCTGCACCAGCTCGGAGGTGCGGTTGATCGTCGGCACCATCTGGGTCAGCACATTGCCGGCCTGCTCGGCCAGCTGCACGCTCGAACCCGCGAGCTGGCCGATTTCCTGCGCGGCGACCTGGCTGCGCTCGGCGAGCTTGCGCACCTCGGCGGCGACCACCGCGAAGCCCTTGCCGTGTTCGCCGGCCCGCGCCGCCTCGATCGCGGCATTGAGCGCCAGCAGATTGGTCTGATAGGCGATGTCGTCGATGATCGAGATCTTCGAGGCGATCGACTTCATCGTCTCGACGGTGCGGGTCACCGCCGAGCCACCCGTCACCGCCTCGCTGGCGGCCTTGGAGGCCATGCCGTCGGTGATGTTGGCGTTCTCCGAGTTCTGCTTGACCGAAGCCGCCATCTCCTGCAGCGAGGCGGTGGTCTCCTCGACGCTGGCGGCCTGCTCCGAGGCTGACTGCGACAGTGTCTGCGAGGTGCTCGAGACCTGGCTGGCGGCGGCGGTCAGCGCTGCTGCGGCGGCCGAGACATCGGAGATCGTCGTCACCAGCTGGCGGGTCATGCGATTCATGTCCTCCTGCAGTCTCATGAACACCCCTTGGAATTCGCCCCGCAGCTCGTGCGTGAGGTCGCCCTGGGCCACCGCTGTGAGCGAGCGACCGAGCTGGTCGAGATTGGTTTCAGTCGTGCCGAGCAGTGCGTTCATGTGCTCGCCGAGAACGCGGAAGAATCCTTCGCTGTTGCGTGTGTCCAGTCGATGCGTGAAGTCGCCCTTGGCGGCGGCCTCGACTGCGTTGGTGATTTCCTGCTCGGCACGGACTTCTGCGGTGCGGTCGACCCATTCGACGATGGTGCCGACGCGCTGGCCATGACCGTCAGAGATCGGCGTGGCGATGAGCCGGATGGTGTGTGCACCCGCCTTGATATGGACGTGATGTGGCTGGCGCAGGCCATCCACAAGACCTCGCTGATGGGACGGGTTTCGATGGAAGGTGTCGAAGTTCGCACCCAGCGTGCGGCTTGCGTCGAAGCCGGGCACCAGTGTGCGCAGATCCGGTTCGATGCGACGCAGCAGCGTCGTCACCGACTTGTTCATGTAGCGGATGATGCCTTGCGTATCGGCGATCATCACGGCGCTGGGCACCTCGTCGAGGGACAGCCGGATGCGCACGTTCTCCGCTGCGACCGTGGCGGCCTGGCGCAAGCGGGTGCGTACCTGCTCGATCGTGTCGTTGATGAAGGCCTTCTTGCCCGGCAGCTGGGGCATCGGTGCGTCGAAGTTGCCCAGGCCGAACTCATGCACCACGCCCAGGGCCATCTTCTTGACCGTGATGTGCGCGGTCACCAGGTCATTGATGCCCTGCGCCATCTGGCGCAGCTCGCCGCGGTAGCGGTTGGCATCGATGACGGCATCGATGTCGCCCTTGTCATGCTCCGCATGCATGCGGGACAGATCGAGACGCATCTGCGCGACGGTGTCGATCAGCTGGTTGACGGCGGCGGCGGTGCCGTGCAGATGCGGCGGCAGCGCCGCTGCGTCGACCCGCTGCGAGAAGTCGCCCTGGGCGGCGGCCTGGACGGCGCGGGCGAGATGGCGCTCGATCGCGTCCTGTTCGCGCTGGGCCTGGTAGATGCTCTTGATCTGGAACATGGTTGACTTCTCCGGAGGTCAGGCCCGCAGCGCGTCCAGACCGTAGCGTTGCAGGGACTCGACCACGGCGGTCGACGGCTGGAGGATCTGGAGGGTGCGGCCCGATTCGCGCAGGCTGCGCGAGAGTGCCAGCAGCAGCTGGATGCCGGCGCTGTCGCAGGCGCTGATGCCCGACAGGTCAAGCCGGCCGTCGGCCTGCGGCAGCCATTCGAGCAGCCGCTCGCGCACGGCGGCGGCTTGCACGATCGTCAGCTCGCCATCGAGGGCCAGCGCCGCGGCAGGCGCTTCGGGGCAGGTGAGGTTGTTCACATGCACAGACGCGAGACCGCGTCGACCAGCTGCGAGGGCTGGAAGGGCTTGGTGATCCAGGCCCGCACGCCGGCGGCCTTGCCCTCGGCCTTCTTGGTGTCCTGCGACTCGGTCGTCAGCATGATGATCGGCGTGAACTTGAAGGGGCCTGCCTTGACGAATCGCGCGAAGCTCAGCCCGTCCAGGCGCGGCATGTTGACGTCGCAGACGATCAGGTTGGGCTTGTGCGCCTCGAGCTTGCCCTTGGCGTCCTCGCCGTCGACGGCCTCGACGACCGCATAGCCAGCCTTCTGCAGGGCCAGCTTCACCACGGTCCGGAAACTGCTCGAATCGTCGACGACCAGAATGGTCTTGCTCATGAAATCACCTCGGTCGGGGCTGTTGTTCAGGGGTGTCGTGCCGGTGCTCGGGCCGGTGCTGGATCAGAAGAATCAGAAGAACTCGATGCCGGAGGGCGCGGGAGGGCTGCCTTCGCCGCTGTTGCCGTCATGCAGCAGCTGCTGCTCGCGCATCGTGTACGAGTGTTCGAGCTGCGCGAGCCAGCGCATCGCGTCGGCATGGGTGGCATGCTCGTTGCCAGCCATCCACTCGATGAAGCGCTGCATGTCGGCGGCCACGCCGTGCAGCATCTGGCTCATGCGGTCCTGGAACTGCAGGCCGACGAGCACCTGCTCCAGATCCTGCTCGATGCGTGTGCTCAGGCTGCGAATGGTGTCGGCCATCGCGCCTGCATTGGTCGGCAGACTGTCGGCCAGCAGCCGGTCAAGCGCCTGGGCGGCCTGGCTGCGGGCGGCGTCGTGCTGCACATGGTCGCTGCGCAGGTCGGCGGCGACTTGGCGCGACAGTGCCGCCATGCTGTGGCGGGTGCTGTCCAGTCGCTGCAGGCCGTCGACCACGTCCGGATCGGCGCCGGCACCCAGGCTGGCCTCGCGCAGCGAGCGCTCGATGTCCTCGAGCTGCAGCAGACCTTCGGAGAACTGGGACAGCAGCCGCTCGCGGTGCTGCCGGGCACGGTCGACCTGATCGATCAGGTCGCCCAGGATCACGTCGCGGCGCTGGGTCCAGGCGCCGGCGCTCATCGGGGCGACCGTCTCGTCGGCCTGGCGGCTGACCTGGGTGACGCCGTCGCAGAGCTGGGAGAAGGTCTCCAGCAGCCGGCAGACGCCGTCCTCGACCGCGACGCGCGAGGCATCGACATGACGCTTCCACACCGGCACGACCTCGGCGACCATCAGGCGCGGGCCGTCGCTGACGGGGGCGTCATCCGCACGATCGGGGACCGGGGGCGCGGTCGGTGCGGCGTCTTCGTGCTCAGGCTGCATGGGCATGTCGGGTCGGGTGGGAGGGCGCATTCGTGCCCCCGCACTGTGACCCGCCGGCGCGATGCCCGATCGGCCGAATTCGGGACCGAATCGTCCTCAGTTGTCCCCGGAGGGCGAGGGGGCGCTGGCCCCCATCGCCTCTTTCCAGATCCGCACCGGCACATGGTGCGTCAGCCGGAACAGCGCCCGGTCGACCAGCGCCTCGTGCACCTCGTGGCCGACGCCGTCGGCGATGTCGAGCGTGGCGTCGCCGCCCTCCAGGCTGGAGAGATGCTCGAAGGCGGCGCGCGAGTTCGATGCGGCGATCACCCCGTCCTCGGCGCCGTGCAGGAAGTGATAGCTGGTCAGCGGCGAGACCGTCTCGGGCAGACGCGCGTAGCGGCCCGAGAAGGCCAGCACGCGTCCGGCCAGGCCGGGCACCGCCGCGCAGGCCTCCAGCGCCATGATCGAGCCCTGCGAGAAGCCGATGAGCGCGGTGGCGGCCTCGCCGATGCCGAAGTGGCGCTGGCAGGCACGGATCAGCTCGACGAAGGCCGGCAGCGCCGCGCGCACCCGCGCCGGGCGGTCTTCCTCGGTCACGCCCTGGATCGAGAACCACTGGCGTCCGGCCAGCGCCGGGCTGGCGTCGAAGGGCTCGACGCCGTCGGGCAGCACGAAGGCCGCGGCGGGAAAGGACTCGCGCAGCGCATGCGCCAGCGGCACGAGATCCTGCGCGCTGGCGCCGACGCCGTGCAGCAGGATCATCAGCTGCTTCGGGGGCTCGCCGGACTCGGGCAGGATCTGGATCAGTCGGATGTTCATGGCGCCCGACTGTACTTCAGCCCTTGACCGCGTTCGCTGCTCAGGCGCCGCAGGCCTGGCGGATGTCGGCGGCGAAGGCGTCGACCGACTCCGGCCGGGTGTCCCAGCTGCACATGAAGCGGCAGCCTCCGCCCGCGATGAACTGGTAGAAGCGCCAGCCCTTGGCATGCAGCGCGTTCACCGCCGGCTGCGGCAGCCGCGCGAAGACCGCGTTGGCCTGCGGCGCGTGCAGCAGCTCGACGCCGGGCACCTCGCGGAGGGCCGCGTGCAGCCGCGCGGCCATCGCGTTGGCATGGCGTGCGTTGGCCAGCCAGGTGTCGTTCTCGAGCAGCCCCAGCCACGGCGCCGAGATGAAGCGCATCTTCGACGCCAGCTGGCCGGCCTGCTTGACCCGCCAGGCGAAGTCCTCGGACAGCGCCCGGTCGAAGAACACCACCGCCTCGCCGACCGGCAGGCCGTTCTTCGTGCCGCCGAAGCAGAGCACATCGACGCCGGCGCGCCAGGTGATGTCGCTCGGATGGCAGCCCAGCGTGGCCACCGCATTGGCGAAGCGCGCGCCGTCCATGTGCACCTTGAGGTGGCGGCGCTTGGCGATCGCGGCGATCGCGCGCACCTCCTCGATGCTGTAGACCGTGCCCAGCTCGGTGGCCTGGGTCAGGCTCACCACCTTCGGCTTCGGGTAGTGGATGTCGTGGCGCTTGGTCACCAGCGATTCCACCGCGTCCGGCGTGAGCTTGCCGAGCCGCGCCGAGGCGCTCTCGGACTCGCCCACCAGCAGCTTCGAGCCGTTGGAGAAGAACTCCGGCCCGCCGCATTCGTCGGTCTCGATGTGGGCCACCGGGCTGCAGATCACCGAGTGGTAGCTCTGGCACAGCGAGGCCAGCGCCAGCGAGTTGGCCGCCGTGCCGTTGAAGACGAAATAGACGTCGCAGTCGGTCTGGAAGAGCTCGCGCAAGCCCTCCGAGACCTGCTGCGTCCAGCGGTCCTCGCCGTAGGCCGGCTCGTGGCCGCTGGTCTGCGCCTCCATGAACCAGCGCGCGGCGTTCTGGCACATGCCGGCGTAGTTGTCGCTGGCGAAATGCTGTTGGGGCAGGGCGGGGTCGGAAGGCGTCATCGTCAGGTCTCGTCAGGGCAGGTTCAGTTCGACTCGAACGCGCTCATCGGCACGCAGGAGCAGAACAGGTTGCGGTCGCCGTGCACATTGTCGACCCGGCCGACCGGGCTCCAGTACTTCGTGCGGCGCAGGCTGGCCACCGGGTAGGCGGCGGTCTCGCGGCTGTAGCCGTGCGTCCACTCGCCCGACACCAGGCTGGCGGCGGTGTGCGGCGCGTTCTTCAGCGGATTGTCCTCGCGCGGCCAGGCGCCGGACTCGACCTGCGCGATCTCGGCGCGGATCGCGATCATCGCGTCGCAGAAGCGGTCCAGCTCGGCCAGCGATTCGCTCTCGGTGGGCTCGACCATCAGCGTGCCGGCGACGGGGAAGGACAGCGTCGGCGCGTGGAAGCCGTAGTCGATCAGGCGCTTGGCGACGTCCTCGGCGCTGATGCCCGAGGTCTCTTTCAGCGGGCGCAGGTCGAGGATGCACTCGTGCGCCACGCCGCCGCCCTGGATGCCGTCGATGCCGCCGCTGAAGTGGATGTCGTAGTGGTCGGCCAGACGGGCGGCCACATAGTTGGCGTTCAGGATCGCGGTCTCGGTGGCGGCCTTCAGGCCCTCGGCGCCCATCATGCGGATGTACATCCACGAGATCGGCAGCACCGCCGCGTTGCCCAGCGGCGCGGCCGACACCGCGCCCACGCCACCCGCGCGTGCCTCGCCCGCGGTCGCGTGGCCGGGCAGGAAGGGCACCAGGTCCTCGACGACGCAGACCGGGCCGACGCCGGGGCCGCCACCGCCGTGCGGGATGCAGAAGGTCTTGTGCAGGTTCAGGTGGCTGACGTCGCCGCCGAACTCGCCCGGCGCGGCCAGGCCGACCAGCGCGTTCATGTTGGCGCCGTCGACATAGACGCGGCCGCCGAAGTCGTGCACCAGCTGGCACAGCTCGCGCACCCGCGGCTCGAACACGCCGTAGGTCGACGGGTAGGTGATCATGATCGCGGCGAGCTGGTCCGCATGCTTCTCGCACTTGGCGCGCAGGTCGTCGAGGTCGACGCTGCCGTTGGCGTCGCACTTCACCACCACCACCTGCAGGCCCACCATCTGCGCCGAGGCCGGGTTGGTGCCGTGCGCGCTCTCCGGGATCAGGCAGATGTTGCGGTGGCTCTCGCCGCGCGAGGCGTGCCAGCCCTGGATGGCCAGCAGGCCGGCGTACTCGCCCTGCGAGCCGGCGTTGGGCTGCAGGCTGATGCCCTGGTAGCCGGTGGCCTGGGCCAGCCAGGCGGTGAGCTGCGCGTTCAGCTCGGCATAGCCGGCGAGCTGATCGGCCGGCGCGAACGGGTGCACCTGGGCGAATTCCGGCCAGGTGATCGGGATCATCTCGGAGGTCGCGTTGAGCTTCATCGTGCACGAGCCCAGCGGGATCATGCTGCGGTCCAGCGCCAGGTCCTTGTCCGAGAGCGCGCGGATGTAGCGCAGCATCTCGGTCTCGCTGTGGTGCGTGTTGAAGACCGGGTGGGTCAGGAACGCGGAGCTGCGCACCAGCGTGGCCGGGATCATCGGCGCGACGGTGTCGGCGTAGGCGTCCAGGCTCGGCAGCGGCGTGTCGCCCGCCGCAGCGCCGAAGACCGCCCACAGCGCTTCGACGTCGGCGCGGGTCGAGGTCTCGTCGAGCGAGATCGCCAGCGTGTCGGCGCTGGCGGCGCGCAGGTTGCGGCCCGCAGCGACTGCCGCGGCCATCAGCGCGTCGCGGCGATCGCCCGCGGCGACCTGCAGCGTGTCGAAGGCGCTGTCGTGCAGCAGCGTCCAGCCCAGCGCCTTCAGGCCCTCGGCCAGGATCGCGGTCAGGCGGGCGACGCGCTGCGCGATGCGGGTCAGGCCCTCAGGGCCGTGGTAGACCGCATACATGCTGGCGACCACCGCCGGCAGCACCTGCGCGGTGCAGATGTTGGAGGTGGCCTTCTCGCGGCGGATGTGCTGCTCGCGGGTCTGCAGCGACAGGCGGTAGGCGGGCGCGCCGTGGCTGTCGATGCTCACGCCCACCAGGCGGCCGGGCAGCGAGCGCTTGAAGGCGTCCTGGGTCGCCAGGTAGGCGGCGTGCGGGCCGCCGGCGCCCATCGGCATGCCGAAGCGCTGCGTCGTGCCCAGCGCGATGTCGGCGCCCAGCTCGCCCGGCGAGGTCAGCAGCGTCAGCGCCAGCAGGTCGGCGGCGACGATGGCCAGCGCACCGGCGGCGTGGGCGGCCTCGATGATCGGGCGCAGGTCGCGGATCTGGCCGTTCACGCCCGGATACTGCAGCAGCACCGCGAAGGCAGGCGACGTGGCCAGCGACGCGGCGATCTCGGTCGCGTGCACCTGGTCGACGGTGATGCCCAGCGGCTTGGCGCGCGTCTGGATCACCTCGAGCGACTGCGGCAGCACGTCATGCGCGACGACGAAGCGGGTCGACTTCGACTTGCCCACACGCGCGGCCAGCGTCATCGCCTCGGCCGCGGCGGTGGCCTCGTCGAGCATCGACGCGTTGGCGATCGCCATGCCGGTCAGGTCGGTGACCATGGTCTGGAAGTTCACCAGCGCTTCCATGCGGCCCTGGCTGATCTCGGCCTGATACGGCGTGTAGGCGGTGTACCAGGCCGGGTTCTCGAGGATGTTGCGCAGGATGACGCCCGGCGTGTGCGTGCCGAAGTAGCCGCAGCCCAGGTGCGAGGTCAGCACGCGGTTCTTGCCCGCCAGCGCCTTCAGTTCGGTCAGCGCCTCGGCCTCGGTCAGCGGCGCGGGCAGGTCCATCGGCGCGGGGCGCGCGATCGAGGGCGGCACGATCGCGTCGATCAGCGCACGGCGGCTGGCCGGACCGATCGACGCCAGCATGCGGGCTTCGTCGGCCGCGTCCGGGCCGATGTGGCGCGCGGTGAACTCGCGCGGGTTCTCGAGGTCGCTCAGGCGGGGCAGGGCGGGAGTCGTCATGGCGGTGGCGTCGTCGTCGGGCAAAGGCGCGGCCCGGGCCGGGGCCTGCGGGCAGGCCGGCCGCAGGGCGGTCAGGCGGGAGGAGAAGGGGGCGGGGCGGCGGGAGCGCATGGCGTGCGGTTCATGCGGATCGCACCAGGCTCCCGCGCCGCCGGCATCAGCCCTGGGTCAGGGCGTCGTAGGCGGTGGCGTCCATCAGCGCGTCGAGCTGCGACGGATCGGACAGCTTGATCTTGAAGAACCAGCCGGCCTGCAGCGGATCGGTGTTGGCCAGCGACGGGTCGTCGCGCAGCGCCTCGTTGATCTCGACGATCTCGCCCGACAGCGGGGCGTAGACGTCCGCCGCGGCCTTGACCGACTCGACCACGCCGGCGACATCGCCCTGGGCGAAGGTGGCGCCGACGGCCGGCAGGTCGACGAATACCACGTCACCGAGCGCGTCCTGCGCGTGCACGGTGATGCCGACGATCGCGGCGGCGGTGTCGGTGGCGTCGATCCACTCGTGGTCCGGGGTGTACTTGATGCTCATGAGGGGCTCCTGGAGCGCATCCCGCAGGATGCGGATGGTTCGTTCGTTCGATGAAATGGAGGGCTGAGGTCGGCCGCCACGGCGGGCGGCGCGCACTTCAGCCGCGGAAGTATCGGTGAGGCGCGAAAGGCATCGCGGCGACCTGCATCGGCACGCGCTTGCCGCGCACCTCGGCGAACAGCGCGGTGCCGACCGCCGCCAGCGCGGTCTCGACGTAGCCCATCGCGATCGGCTGGCCGACGCTCGGGCCGACCGTGCCGCTGGTGACCTGGCCGACGCGGCGGCCCTCGGCGTCGAGCAGCGGCGCGCCCTCGCGCACCGGCAGCCGCTCCAGGCCCACCAGGCCGACGCGGCGCCGCGCGGCGCCGCCGGTCAGCTGCGCGCCGATCACCTCGGCGCCGGGATGACCGCCGGCGCGCTCGCCGCCCGGGCGGCGCAGCTTCTGGATCGCCCAGACCAGACCGGCCTCGACCGGCGTGGTCGCGGTGTCGATGTCGTGGCCGTAGAGGCACAGGCCGGCTTCCAGGCGCAGCGTGTCGCGCGCGCCGAGACCTGCGGGCGCCACCTCGGGCTGCGCCAGCAGCGCGCGCGCCAGCTCCACCGCCTGGGCGGCGGGCACCGAGATCTCGTAGCCGTCCTCGCCGGTGTAGCCCGAGCGGGTGACGAAGCAGTCGGCGCCGGCCAGGCGGAAATGGCCGCCGGTCATGAAGGTGAGCGCGGCCACGCCGGCATCCAGGCGCGCGAGTGCGTCGACCGCCTTCGGGCCCTGCAACGCCAGCAGTGCGCGTTCCGGCTCGGGGATGACCTGGCAGCGCGCGCCGATGCGGGCCTGCAGGTGGGCGATGTCGGCGTCCTTGCAGCCGGCGTTGACCACCAGGAACAGGTCGCCCTCGCGGCGGGTGACCATCAGGTCGTCGAGCAGGCCGCCGGCGTCGTTGGTGAAGAAGGCGTAGCGCTGCTTCAGCAGGCCCAGGCCGGCGATGTCCTGCGGCACCAGCGTTTCCAGCGCGGCTGCGGCATCGTCGCCCACCAGCCGCACCTGCCCCATGTGCGAGACATCGAACAGCGCGGCCGCCTCGCGGCACTGACGGTGCTCGGCGATGATGCCGGCGGGATACTGCACCGGCATCGCGTAGCCGGCGAAGGGCACCATGCGGGCGCCGAGTTCGAGATGCAGCGCGTGCAGCGGGGTCTGCAGCAGCGGGGCGGAGGGAGCGGGAGCGTCGGACATCGGGCGGCTCGCTTTCGGCGGAGGGAGGGCAATCGGGTCATCGATCTTGAACGGATCGGTCCATCGTCGATCGATGGTGCTGCCCTCGCTGTCCGCTTTACCTGAGAGATTGACGCCGCGCGACCCGGTCGGGTCACGAAGCGCTTGCCCCTTCGGTGGACCGCGTCGCCTCGCCTGCTGGCGCTGCCCGTGGTCTCTCTCCAGTGAGGTGTCGTCCGTGCCGGTCTTGTCGGCGGCACGGCCGCTTGCCAGTCCTTCTGCCTGAGCGTTCGAGATCGGGGGTTCAGGCCCGCCTCTGCGCCTTCGGCGGCCGCGCTCGGGGGCGCGGCTCTCTCCTGGCGGCGCGCAGTTTAACCGGGGCGGCGGCAGGCGCCAAGCCGTTCAGGATGAGGGCGACTCGCTCTTGGCCCGTGCCAGCAGGTGGTCGATGCAGGTGCGCACGGCGCGGGTCGGGTGACGGTTGGGCAGGGTGAGCAGGTACATGCGCGTGCCGAAGATGCTCAGCCGGTAGTCGTCAAGCGCGGTCACCACCTCGCCGCTGGTCAACACGTCCTGGACCATGTAGTCGGGCAGCAGGCCGATGCCCAGACCGGCCAGCACGCCCTGTCGCAGGAAGGGATAGTGGTCGGAGATCAGGGCGGGAGCGAGCTGCACCTCCTCCCGGCTGTCGCCGCGGTAGCCGCGCACCGACAGCGGCCGTCCCACCACATTGGCCGTCACCACCGGCAGGCTGCCCAGCTGGGCCAGCTCGGTGGGCAGGCCGTGGGCGTCGGCATAGGTCCTGGCTGCGCAGGCCAGGTAGCGCACCGTTCCCATGTCGCGGGCTACCAGCTGCTGCGGCGGCTCGGGCAGGATGCGCACCGCGATGTCGATCTCGTCGCGCAGGTTGTCCACCCGGTTCTCGAACACCACGTCCAGCACGATGCCCGGGTATTGGCGCTTGAACTCGATCAGCCAGTGCGACATCACCATCTGCCCGTAGCCGCTGGGCACGCTGATGCCCACCCGTCCCTGCAGGCCCTGGCCCAGGCGGGTGATGGTTTCCTGGGCCGCCTGCATCTCGTTCCGGATGTTGCAGCCATGTTCATAGAGCCGCAGCCCGACCTCGGTGGGCTCTACCCGCCGTGTGGTGCGGTGCACCAGCTGCACGCCGGTCTGCTTCTCTAGCTGGGCCAAGTGGTAGCTCACGTTGGCGCGCGTCATCTTGAGCTTGCGCGCCACCTGGCTCAGGTTGCCGCAGTCGATGATTTCCACCAGCAGGTTAAGGGCTTGGATGTCCATGGCAATGTCAAAATTTATTTGATAGTTCGTCATAATATTTTGAGATTGTAAAAACACTCCGGGATCAGAAGAATAGGGTCAAGCCCAAAACAACACAGGAGACCTCCCATGGCGCACGACGCTCCCGCATCCGCATCCGCATCGGCCTCTGCGGCCCCGTCCGCTGTCACCACCGTCCTGCATGGATCGGTGCTGGTGGCCACGATCCACAACCCACCCGTCAATGCCCTGAGCGCCGCCGTGCGCCGTGGCCTGTTCGATGCCATCGAGCAGGCCGACGCCGCGCCCGAGGTGCAGGCGGTGCTGATCGTGAGCGAGGGCAAGACCTTCATCGCCGGTGCGGACATCCGCGAGTTCGGCCAGCCCCCTGTGCCCCCGGTGCTGCCGGACGTGTGCCAGCGCATCGAGTCGTGCACCAAGCCTGTGGTGGCCTGCCTGCAGGGCGCGGCGCTGGGCGGCGGGCTGGAGGTGGCGCTGGCCGCCCACTACCGCCTGGCCTTTGCAGCCGCCAGGCTGGGCCTGCCCGAGGTGGAGCTGGGTCTGATGCCCGGCGCCGGGGGCACCCAGCGTGCCCCGCGCCTGATGGGGGTGAAGGCCGCCGCCGAGCTGATGCTCAGCGGCAAGCCCATCAGCGTCGCCGCCGGCGTGAAGGCCGGCCTGATCGACCTGCTGGTGGACGACGAGACCCTCAGCCCCCTGGAAGTCGGCTTGGCCTACACCCAGGCGCGACTCGCCCAGGGTGCCCCGGTGCGCCGGGTGCGGGATATGGCCGTGGCCGACCCCGCCGCTGCCTTGGCCACGCTGGACGCGCTTGCCGAAGACACCGCCAAAAAGTCCCGTGGTCTGTTCTCGCCGCTGAAGATCATCGAGGCGGTGCGCGCCGCCGTGGAACTGCCTTTTGCCGAGGGCATGGCGCTGGAGCGCCGCCTGTTCCTGGCCTGCATCGACAGCCCGCAGCGCGCCGGCCTGATCCACGCCTTCTTCGCCGAGCGTGAGGTGGTCAAGGTGCCCGAGGCCCGCGGCGCCACCCCGCGCCCGGTGGCCCGCGTGGCCGTCATCGGCGGCGGTACCATGGGCGCCGGCATCGCCGTGGCGGCACTAGACGCCGGCCTGCCGGTGGTGATGGTGGAGCGTGATGACGAGGCCATCGCGCGCGGCGTGGCCCATGTCACCAAGGTGTACGATGGCCTGGTGGCCAAGGGCCGCCTGACCGAGGCGCAAAAGGCCGCCACCCTGGCGCGCTTCACGCCCACCACCCGCTACGCCGAGGTGGCGGACGTGGACCTGGTGATCGAGGCCGTGTTCGAGGACCTGGACGTCAAGAAAGCCGTGTTCCGCCAGCTGGACGCCGTGTGCAAGCCCGGTGCGGTGCTGGCCACCAACACCTCCTACTTGGACATCGACGCCATTGCCGCCGCCACCGGCCGCCCGCAGGACGTGATCGGGCTGCATTTCTTCAGCCCGGCGAACATCATGAAGCTGCTGGAGATCGTGGTGCCGGCCCGGGTGGGCGCCGACGTGGTGGTCACCGCCTTCGAGCTGGCCAGGCGCCTGAAGAAGGTGCCGGTGCGCGCGGGGGTGTGCGACGGCTTCATCGGCAACCGCATCCTGGCCACCTACAAGCAGGCCGCCGACCACCTGATGGAAGACGGCGCCAGCCCCTACGAGATCGACGCCGCCGTGCGCGGCTTCGGCTACCCCATGGGGCCTTTCCAGGTGACCGACCTGGCCGGTGGCGACATCGGCTGGGCCGCACGCAAGCGCCGCGCTGCCACCCGTGACCCGCGCGCTCGCTACGTGGAGATCGCCGACCGCCTGTGCGAGCGCGGCTGGTTTGGCCAGAAGACCGGCCGCGGCTTCTACCGCTACCCGCAAGGCGCCCGCACCGGCCAGCCAGACCCCGAGGTGCTGGCCATCGTGGACGCCGAGCGCAATCGCAAGGGCATCACGCCCCGCGCCTTCACGCCCGAGCAGATTTTGAGCCGCTACCTGGCGGCCATGGTCAACGAAGGCGCCAAGGTGCTGGCCGACGGCATCGCGCTGCGCCCGCTGGACATCGACGTCACCTTCGTCCACGGCTACGGTTTTCCGCGCCACCGCGGCGGCCCCATGAAGTACGCCGACACCGTCGGCTTGGCCCCGATCCTGGCGGACCTGCGCCGCCTGGCCGAAGAAGACCCGCTGTTCTGGCAGCCCGCGCCACTGCTGGAACAGTTGGTGGCCGAGGGCCGCAACTTCGACAGCCTGAATCTAAGAGGCTGAGAGTCTCTGACTCCTTGCGCCCTCCGGCCCCCGTGCGGTCACGCCTGACGTGGCCGCGCGGCCGGGCTGCGACCGCCTGACACCCCAATTCCCTCCCAAAGAAGCCCTCCCATGCGCCAAGCCGTCATCGTCTCTACCGCCCGCACGCCGCTGACCAAAGCCCACCGTGGCGAGTTCAACATCACCCCCGGCCCCACGCTGGCCAGCTTTGCGGTGAAAGCCGCGGTGGAGCGCGCCGGCATTGACCCGTCGTTGATCGAAGACGCCGTGCTCGGCTGCGGCTACCCCGAAGGCATCACCGGCCGCAACGTGGCCCGCCAGACGGTGGTGCGCGCCGGCCTGCCGCTGAGCATCGGCGGCACCACTGTCAACCGTTTCTGCGCCTCGGGCCTGCAGGCCATCGCCATCGCGGCGGGGCGCATCGTGGTGGATGGCGCGCCGGCCATGATTGCCGGCGGGGTGGAGAGCATCTCGGGCATCCGCTCGCGCCAAGACGGTGCCAGCGGCCTGGACCCCTGGATTGTGGCCCACCAGCCCGCGCTCTACATGGAGATGATCGACACCGCCGATGTGGTGGCCCGCCGCTACGGCATCTCCCGCGAGGCGCAGGACCGCTTCTCGGTGGAGAGCCAGCGCAAGGTGGCCAAGGCCCAGGCCGCCGGCCGCTATGCCGAGGAAATCGTGGCCGTTACCACCACCATGGCGGTGACGGACAAGGCCACCGGCGCCGTCACCCAGCAAGAAGCCACGGTGGACCATGACACCTGCAACCGCGTGGGCACCACCTACGAGTCACTCGCCAAGCTGGCCCCGGTGAAGGGTCCAGAGCAGTTCATCACCGCCGGCAATGCCTCGCAGCTGTCTGACGGCGCCAGCGCCTGCGTGCTGATGGAAGCCGCTGAGGCCGAGCGCCTGGGCCTGCAGCCGCTGGGTGCCTTCCGGGGCCTGGCGGTGGCCGGTTGTGAGCCCGACGAAATGGGCATCGGCCCGGTCTACGCCGTGCCCAAGCTGCTGCAGCGCCACGGCCTGACGGTGGACGACATCGACCTGTGGGAGCTGAACGAGGCCTTTGCCTCGCAAGCCATCTACTGCCAAAAGACCCTGGGCATCCCCGATGAACGCCTGAACGTGGACGGCGGCGCCATCGCCATTGGCCATCCCTTTGGCATGACTGGCGCCCGCCTGGCTGGCCACCTCCTGCTGGAAGGCCGGCGCCGCAAGGCCCAGGGCCAGCGCGTGAAGTGGGGCGTGGTGACGATGTGCATTGCCGGTGGCATGGGTGCCGCCGGCCTGTTCGAAATCTTCTGACCTCAGCGCAGGAACCCCGCTCATGGACCTCCAATTCACCCCGCAGGAACTGGCTTTCCGCGATACCGTGCGCACCTTCCTGAAGGGCAAGCTGCCGGCGCGCATCGCCCGGCAGGTCAAGGCCGGGCAGCGCCTGTCCAAGGCCGATCAGGAGCAATGGCACGCCATCCTGCAGGCCCAGGGCTGGCTGGCCTACCACTGGCCCCAGGCCCACGGCGGCCCGGGCTGGGGCGCGGTCGAGAAGTTCATCTTCGACACCGAATGCGCCCTGGCCGGCGGCCCGCGCATCGTGCCCTTCGGCGTCAGCATGCTGGGCCCGGTACTCATCAAGTACGGCAACGCGCAGCAAAAAGCCCACTGGCTGCCACGCATCTTGAGTGGTGCGGACTGGTGGTGCCAGGGCTATTCCGAGCCCGGTGCGGGCTCGGACCTGGCCTCGGTGAAGACCACCGCCGTCCGTGTCAGTGATGCCTCGGGCGACTACTACCTCGTCAACGGCCAGAAGACCTGGACCACCCAGGGCCAGCACGCCAACATGATCTTCTGCCTGGTGCGCACCGACCGCGCGGCCAAGGCCCAGGCCGGCATCAGCTTCCTGCTGGTGGACATGAACACGCCCGGCGTGGAGCTGCGCCCCATCCGCACGCTGGATGGCGACCGCGAGGTCAATGAAGTCTTTTTCACCGACGTGAAGGTGCCCGTCGAGAACCTGGTGGGCGAGGAGAACGCCGGCTGGACCTATGCCAAGTACCTGCTCACCTACGAGCGCACCGGCATCGCCGGCGTGGGCTTCTGCATCGCGGCGATGGCCAAGCTCAAGGTGATTGCGGCGCGCGTGCAGTGCAACGGCCGGCCCTTGAGCCACGACCCGCTGTTCGCCGCCCGCATGGCCCGGGTGGAGATCGACCTGGAGAACATGAAGACCACCAACCTGCGCGTGATCGCCGCCGTGGCCGGTGGCGGCGTGCCGGGGGCGGAAAGCTCCATGCTCAAGATCCGCGGCACCGAGATCCGGCAGGAGATCCTCTCGCTGATCCGCCGCGCCATGGGGCCGCAGGCCCTGGCCTTCATCGAGGCCGCGCAGTACGAGGGCTTTGACGAGCCCCTGCTGGGTGACCCCGAACTGGCCACGGTGGCTTCCACCGCCGCGCCCAGCTACTTCAACTACCGCAAGCTGTCGATCTTCGGCGGCTCCAACGAAATCCAGAAGAACATCATCTCCAAGATGATCCTGGGCCTGTGAGGACGGGACGCTGACATGAACTTCCAGCACACCGAAGACCGCCGTATGCTGGCGGACTCGCTCAACCGCTTCTTGGCCGACCACAACGGCATCGAGGCCCGCCACCACCATGCCGAAAGCCCCCTGGGCTACAGCCGCACGCTCTACGCCGGCCTGGCCGAGCTGGGTGCCATCGGCGCGCTGTTCCCCGAAAGCCATGGCGGCTTCGGCGGCGCCGGCTTCGATGTGAGCGTGGTGTTCGAGTGCCTGGGCCGCCATCTGGTGGTGGAGCCCCTGCTGGGCGCGCTGCTGGTGGGGCGCGGCCTGATCGAGGCGGGCACCCCTGTCCAGCGTGCTGAGCTGGCCGGCCTCATCAGCGGTGAGCTGACCGCTGCCTGGGCGCACGACGAGCCCGGCAGCCACTACGAGTTGAACCGCGTGAGCACCACTGCCACCCGCAACGCCCAGGGCTGGCGGCTGCAGGGCGCCAAGAGCGTGGTGCCGCTGGGTGACTCGGCCGACCTGCTGCTCGTCTCGGCCCGTACGGCGGGCGGCCCGCTGGACGCCGAGGGCATCAGCCTGTTCCTGGTGCCGGGCACGGCGGCGGGTCTTGAGAGGCGCGGCCACGGCCGCATCGATGGCGGCCGCGCCGCGCAGCTGAGCTTGAACGCCGTGCAGCTGGGGGCCGACGCGCTGCTGGGCACCGCAGGGCAGGGCGGGGCACTGCTGCAGCGCCTGAACGGCTACGCGCTGCTGGCCCTGGCGTCGGAAAGCCTGGGCGCCATGGACGTGGCCAAAGACCAGACGCTGGAGTACCTGCGCACCCGCAAGCAGTTCGGCGTGCCCATCGGCAGCTTCCAGGCCCTGCAACACCGCATGGCCGACCTGCTGCTGGAGGTGGAGCAGGCCCGCTCGGCCGTCATCAACGCGGCCGCTGCCGTCGACGAGCCCGAGAGCCTGCGCCGCGAAAAAGCGCTGTGCGCCGCCAAGTTCAGCGTGGGCCGCATCGGCACCTTGGTGGCCGAAGAGAGCATCCAGCTGCACGGCGGCATCGGCATGACCTGGGAGTTGCCACTCTCGCACTACGCCAAGCGTCTGGTGATGATTGACCACCAGTTTGGCGATGAAGACCACCACCTGGCGCGCTTCATCGCCCTGACCCAGGCCGAGGCCGACGCCCCGGCTGATGCGGAGGTCTGAACCATGCACGACACGCCTTCTCACCCCCACGCGCATCCCACGCTGCCGCTGCAGGGTGTGCGCGTTCTAGACCTCTCCCGCGTGTTCGCCGGGCCGCTGTGCGGCCAGGTGCTGGCCGACTTTGGCGCCGAGGTCATCAAGGTGGAGCACCCCGGCCGGGGCGACGACACCCGCGACTGGGGCCAGCGCATCGGCCAGACCGAGACCACCTACTTCAGCGCGATGAACCGCAACAAGCGGTCCCTCACGCTGGACCTGCAAAGCCCCGAGGGGCTGCACATCGTGCAGCAGCTGCTGCCGCAGGTGGACGTGGTGATCCACAACTTCAAGACCGGCGGTGCCGAGAAGCTGGGCCTGGGCTTTGCGCAGCTCCAGGCCTTCAAGCCTGACCTGATCTACTGCGCCATTGCCGGCTACGACAGCAGCGGCCCCGAGGCTAGCCGCCCGGGTTATGACCTGGTGATCCAGGGCGAAGCCGGCCTGATGGCGCTCAATGGCGCGGCCGACATGCCGCCGCTGAAATTTGGCGTGGCCGTGGTGGACATGATGACCGGCATGTACGCCGCCCAGGCGGTGCTGGCCGCGCTGTTCCGCCGTGATCGGGTGGCGGACGCTATCCACCCTTCCAACCCCGCCAAAACACAGGGCCAGCTCATCGAGCTGGCCCTGTACGACTGCGGCCTGATGGTCACCGGCTACTACGGCCTGGACGCGCTACTGCTGGGCCGCGACCCGCAGCGCTACGGCAACGCCCACCCGTCCATCGTGCCTTACGGCCTGTTCGAGGCGGCCGACGGCCCGCTCATCATTGCCGTGGGCACCAACCACCAGTTCGACAAGTTCTGCCGCCACGTGGTGCAACGCCCCGACATCGTGGAAGACCCACGCTACGCCACCAATGTGGAGCGCGCCCGCCACCGCCTGAGCCTGCTGCCCCTGGTGACCGAGGTCATCCGCAGCCTACCGCGCGCGCTGTTGCTGGAGCGCCTGAACGCCCACGGCATCCCCTGCGGCCAGGTGGCCGGCCTGCACGAAGCCCTGACCAGCGAACGCACCCAGCGCAGCCAGCTGGTGCAGCAGCTGCCGCACTCGGTGGCCGGCCACACGCATGTGTTTGCACCGCCCTACCGGCTGAACGGCCAGCGCCTGCCCATCCGCAGCGCCCCGCCCACCTTGGGCGAAGGCACCCGCGAATTGCTCAACCGCCTGCTGGATCTGAGCGACGCGCAGCTGGAGCACCTGCGCGCCCAAGGCGTGCTGACCTTGCCCGGCTGAGCCGACCCGACCGAACCGGCCCGCACCCCCATACAACACCACACCCACACCATACCCACAGGAGACACACCCATGACCACCCCCGCCATTCCCCGCCGCGTTTTGGCCGGCGCCTTGAGTGCTTTTACGGTGCTGACGACGCTGGGCCTGAGCGGCCTCGCCCAGGCCCAGAGCTGGCCGGCCAAGCCCATCAAGTTCATCGTGCCTTACGCCGCCGGCGGCGCCACCGACATCACTGCCCGCACCCTGGGCGAAAAGCTCTCGGCCCGCTTGGGCCAGCCGGTGATCGTGGAGAACCGCGGCGGTGCCGGCGGCATCATGGGCACCGACCAGGCGCTGAAGTCCGCGCCCGACGGCTACACCGTACTGGTCTCGCTGGGCACTACCATGCTGATCAACCAGTTCCTCTACGATAAGCTGCCCTACCACCCGCAGAAGGACCAGACGCTGATCACCCAGATCGCCTTGGCACCGGTGGTGCTGCTGGTCAACCCGAAGATGCCGCTGGCCACCGCACCGGAGCTGATCGCCCACATCGAGCACAACAAGGGCAGGGTCACCTATGGCTCCTGGGGCATGGGCTCCTACGCGCACTTGGCCGGCGCTTGGCTGTCGGACAAGCTCAAGGCCGACATGAGCCATGTGCCCTACAAGGGCGAGTCGCCGATGCTGCAGGATCTGGTGGGCGGACAGTTGCAGATGGCCTTCGCCAGCCTGCAGTCGGCGCGCTCCTTCATCGAGTCGGGTCGGCTGAAGGCCTTGGCGGTCACCGGCACCCAGCGCATGGAGGCGCTGCCCAAGGTGCCCACGATGGTGGAACAGGGTATCAAGGATGAGGTGTTTCAGGTCTCCGGCTGGTTGGGCATGAGCGTCCCGGCCAGGACTCCGCCCGAGGTGGTCAATCGCCTGGCCACCGAGATGCAGGCGATCCTGGCCCAGCCCGACATGCGCGAGCGCATCGTGCAGATGGGCTTCATCCCTGTGGGCAGCAGTCCCGAGCGCTTTGGCGCCCAGTTCCGGCAGGACGCCGCGGTGTGGGAGCGGGTGGTCAAGGTCTCGGGCGCCAAGCTGGACTGAGCGCCCGGGCGGCGCCAATCCGTCCCCCTGGAAAACGAAAGGTCTGAAGATGAAAGTTCTGGTCGCGGTCAAGCGGGTGGTCGACTACAACGTGAAGGTGCGCGTGAAGAGCGACGGCACCGGCGTGGACATCGCCAACGTGAAGATGAGCATGAACCCGTTCGACGAGATTGCCGTCGAGGAAGCGGTGCGGCTGAAGGAGAAGGGCATCGTCACGGAGATCGTGGCGGTGTCGTGCGGCGTGAGCCCGTGCCAGGAGACGCTGCGCACGGCGATGGCCATCGGTGCCGACCGCGGCATCCTGGTCGAGAGCGATGCCGAACTGCAGCCGCTGGCGGTGGCGAAGATCCTGAAGGCGCTGGTCGACAAGGAACAGCCGGGGCTGGTGATCCTGGGCAAGCAGGCGATCGACGACGACTGCAACCAGACCGGGCAGATGCTGGCGGCGCTGGCGGATCTGCCGCAAGCCACGTTCGCCTCGAAGGTCGAGGTCGTGGACGGTCGCGCGGTGGTCACCCGCGAAGTGGACGGCGGTCTGGAAACGGTGTCGGTGTCGCTGCCCGCGATCATCACCACCGACCTGCGCCTGAACGAGCCGCGTTACGTGACGCTGCCGAACATCATGAAGGCGAAGAAGAAGCCGCTGGAAGTCATCAAGCCGGACGCGCTGGGTGTCAACGTGGCCTCGCGCATCAAGACGCTGAAGGTGGCGGAGCCGGCCAAGCGCGGCGCGGGCATCAAGGTGGCGGATGTGGCGACGCTGGTCGCCAAGCTGAAGAACGAAGCGAAGGTGATCTGAGATGTCTGCACTCGTCATTGCTGAACACGACGGCGCATCCATCAAGGGCGCGACGCTGAACACCGTGACTGCGGCGGCGCAGCTCGGTGAAGTCCACGTGCTGATCGCGGGCCTGAACGCCGGTGCGGCTGCGGCTGCCGCAGCCCAGATCGCCGGTGTGACCAAGGTGCTGCACGCCGACGGCGCCAGCCTCGCTGACGGCTTGGCCGAGAACCTCGCGGCCCAAGTGCTGGCCGTGGCCGGTGCCTACAGCCACCTGCTGTTCCCGGCGACCGCCAGCGGCAAGAACGTCGCCCCGCGCGTGGCCGCCAAGCTCGACGTGGCCCAGGTGACCGACATCACCAAGGTCATCAGCGCCGACACCTTCGAGCGCCCGATCTACGCCGGCAACGCCATCGCCACCGTGCAGAGCACCGATGCGGTCAAGGTCATCACTGTGCGCACGACCGGCTTCGACGCCGCGGCTGCCACGGGTGGCTCGGCTGCGGTCGAATCGGTCGCTGCCGTGGCCGACTCGGGCAAGAGCCAGTTCGTCGGCCGCGAGGTCACGAAGAGCGATCGCCCCGAGCTGACTGCTGCCAAGATCATCGTCTCCGGTGGCCGCGCACTCGGCAGCAGCGACAAGTTCAATGAAGTGCTGATCCCGCTGGCGGACAAGCTGGGCGCGGCGCTGGGTGCGAGCCGTGCGGCGGTGGATGCGGGGTATGCGCCGAACGACTGGCAGGTCGGTCAGACCGGCAAGATCGTGGCGCCGAGCCTGTACATCGCCGCCGGCATCAGCGGCGCGATCCAGCACCTGGCCGGCATGAAGGACTCCAAGGTGATCGTGGCGATCAACAAGGATCCGGAAGCGCCGATCTTCAGCGTCGCCGACTACGGCCTCGAAGCGGATCTGTTTGCGGCCGTGCCTGAGCTGGTGACTGTGTTGGCCGCATGGCGATGATCGAGGCACTGACTGCCGACGATCTGGCCTGCAGCGCGACGCTGGTGCGCAGTCCTGCAGGCATGCTGGAGGTGCTGAGCGATTCTCCTCCGCTGGAGGCCCGCGTCCGGGCGGGCTGGCCGACGCGGGCTGGCTGACTTGTGCCCCAACTTCCGTGGCGTGGGGCGCAGCACGGGGGGGCACGCCTGCGGCGCTGGCGAGGCCGACGATCTGTTGGCGCTGGTGCAGGCCTTGCGCGCAGGAATCAGGCAGGGGCTGGCGCTGGCGCTGGTGGGTTTCTCCTTCGGAGCGCATGTGGTGTCGCGTATCGCTGCAGCTCTGAGCGAGGCCGGTGCGCCGGCCTCGAGCGTGGTACTGGCCAGCCCGCCCGACGGCCGCGTGCCTGCGGGCCGCAGCTATGACAGCCCGGGCCATTTCGGCGGCGATCTGGTCCTGGGTTGGGCACGCCGCCATGACAAGGCGGTGACCGTGCTGCCCGAGGCCGATCATTTCTTCACCGGCCAGCTGCCCTTGCTGCGCCGCCTTGTGGTGACGCATGTGACCGGCGCCACCGCAGTCTGACCCGGATTGCACATGTCTGCTTCCATGAATCTTTCTGCTCGTCTGGCTCAGGCGCGCAGTCTGCTTTTCGTGCCAGGGCATCGACCCGAGCGCTTTGCCAAGGCGCTGGCCAGCGGGGCCGGCGCGATCGTGCTGGATCTCGAGGATGCCGTTGCACCGGCTGACAAGCCGGCCGCTCGTGTCGCGGTCCGGGCTGCTTGGTCAGACTGGATCAGTCATGGTGTTCCCGTCGTGCAGCGCCTGAATGCGCATCGCAGTGCGGACTGGGCCGAGGACGAGGCCTGGCTGGCGACCTGGTGCCGCAGCGATCGACCTTCTGTCGGTCTGGCCGGTCTGGCGCCGGCCATTGATGGTGTGACGGTCGCCCTGGATGCTGCCGAGCAGCTGGGGCGGGACACCGCGCGTGCCCGCCGTTTCGGCTTTGGCGGCAAGCTCTGCATCCACCTGTGTCAGGTCAGGCCGGTGCACGCGGCTCTGGCTCCCAGTCCGGCCGAGTGTGACTGGGCGCGACGTGTCGTGGATGCGGACCGCACCAGCGGAGGTGCCGCAGTGCGACTCGACGGCAAGATGATCGATCGTCCGGTCGTGCTGCGGGCTCACCGTCTGCTCGATCGGTGCTGACTCGCGTGGCGTGCGGGTCGCAGGCCCTGTCGGTCTACCGCCGCCCGGTCTTCCTGATCTGCGGCGCCACCACCCGGTGGTCGGCGGTGGCGTTCTCGCGCACCCGGCGCGGGGTGGCGCTCTTCGACAGCGAGGCCAGCGCGACGAACCAGGCCTTGGGCATGTCGGTGGGCAGGCCCACCGGGATGCCGGCGATCTTCGGCGTCTCGGCGAAGGCGTGGCCGGGGTCCTGGAAGCCGGGCTCGGTGCAGGAGATGCAGGCGTGGCCGCCGCGGGTGCAGCTGCCTTCGCCGTTCCACAGCCGGGTGTTGCAGTCGGCATGCGCCTGCGTGCCCTTGCAGCCCATGTGCTCCATCATGCAGCCGAGGTCGGAGGGCTTCTCGGCGCTGGCCTTGAACTCGTAGAACTCGTTGCGGGTGCAGCCGTGGTGCACCAGCTGGTCGGCGTAGAAGCGCGGCCGGCCGAGCGCGTCGAGGTCGGCAGGGCCGAGCAGGTCGGCCGCCAGCGCCATCAGCGTCTCCAGCACCCAGCCCGGATGCGTCGGGCAGCCGGCGATGTTGACCACCGGCAGGCCGGAGCGGCTGCGGAAGTCGGGCCCGAGCAGACCGCCCGGGCGCTCGTCGTCGTGCTGCAGTCCGGTGGCCTCGGTCGGGTTGCTGCCGGCCGCGGTCACGCCGCCCCAGGCCGCGCAGGCACCCACCGCCACCACATGGCGCGCCACGCCGGCCAGCCGCCGCACCCAGTCGATCATCGGCACGCCGGTGCCGGCCAGCAGATGGAAGCGCCCGGTGCCGTTCGGCCCGCGCAGCAGCGCGCCCTCGACGCACAGTGCATCCAGCGCGATCCGGCCGGCCAGCAGGTTGTCGAGCAGCGCGACCACATCCGCCCCGCTGGCCAGCGACAGCGACGGATGCCACAGCAGCCGGATGCCCGCGCCCTCGAGCTGGCCGGCGAAGTCGGCGGTGTCGGCGCACAGCAGCGACATCGAGCAGCCGCCGCAGCCGCCCGACTGCAGCCACAGCAGGTTCATGGCAGGTCCTCGGGCGATGCGGGCGTGTCCTCGAGCTGGAAGCGCCGCAGCTTGGCGCGCAGGCCGACGCGCGACAGGCCCAGCTCGGCGGCCGCGCGGGTCCTGTTCCAGCGGTGGCGCAGCAGCGTCTCGCGCAGCACCATCGCCTCGATCGCGTCCAGGCGCTCCTGCAGCGTGCCGCTCTGCGGCAGGCCGGGCAGGTTCGGGCCGGGCATGCCGGCCGGCGCATGGCGGCCGGTCTGGCCGTGCAGCACGGTGGCGGAAAAGTCGTGCGGTGCGATCCGGCGGCCGTCGCCCAGCACGATCGCGCGGGCGATCTCGTTGCGCAGCTCGCGGATGTTGCCCGGCCAGGGGTAGGCCATCAGCACCGCGATCGCCTCCGCCCCGATCTCCACGCCGGGCAGCCCCAGTTCGGCGCCGACCTCGCCGGTCAGCCGGCGCGCCAGCGGCGCGATGTCGCCGGCGCGCTCGCGCAGCGCCGGCATCTGCAGCGTCATGCCGGCCAGGCGGTAGTAGAGGTCCTCGCGGAAGCGCCCGGCGCGCACCTCGTCGTCGAGCCGGCGGTGCGTCGCGGCGATCACGCGCACGTCCACCGGCACCGGCCGCGGCGAGCCCACCGGACGCAGCTCGCCTTCCTGCAGCACCCGCAGCAGCTTGACCTGGAAGGCCGGCGAGGTCTCGCCGATCTCGTCGAGAAAGACGGTGCCGCCGTGGGCGCGCTGGAACAGGCCGACATGGTCCTCGAAGGCGCCGGTGAAGGCGCCGCGCTTGTGGCCGAACAGCTCCGACTCGAGCAGCGTGTCGGGAATGGCGGCGCAGTTCTCCAGCACGAAGGGGCCGTCGGCGCGCGGGCTGGCGTAGTGGATCGCGCGGCCGAGCAGTTCCTTGCCGGTGCCCGACTCGCCCAGCACCAGCACCGGCAGGTCGAAGCGCGCCACCCGCGCCGCCATCGCGCAGACCGCGTCGAGCGGGCTGCCCGGCGTGCGCTCGATGCGCTCGAAGCCGAAGGTCGCGCGCGCCTGTGCCAGCCGGTCGCCGCGGCGGGTGCGCAGCGCGGTGGTGCCGGCGCGCAGGTCGAGCTCGAGCCGGCTGACGCCGCGCTGCAGCGTGCGTGCCTCCACCGCCTGGCGCACCGTCTGCAGCAGGTGGTCCGGCACCCAGGGCTTGAGGATGTACTGGTAGATCCCGGCCTCGTTGATGCCGCGGATGATGTCCTCGCTGTCGGTGTAGCCGGAAATGACGATGCGCACCGTCTCCGGCCAGCGCTCGCGCACCTCGCGCAGGAATTCCACGCCGGTCAGCCCCGGCATGCGCTGGTCGCACAGGATGACCGCCGCCTCGTGGCGCTCGAGCAGCGCGCGCGCCTCCTCGGCCGAGCTGGCGCACAGGATGCGGAAGTCCTCGTCGAGCGTGCGCCGCATCGCGTCCTGCGAGCGCACCTCGTCGTCGACCAGCAGCACCAGCGGCAGGTCGGCCTCGTCGGGTGCGTCGGGATCGGTGTCGTCGAAGGGCAGGGAATCGGGGGCGTTCATGGCGGATCCGATTGTGTCGTGCCCGGGTAGCGCCCGCATCCGCAGATGCGCGAGGCTCCGGGCATCGCGCCGGCCAGCGCCCTCACCCAGATCAGGGCCATCAGCGCGCCGCCGATCAGGTCGGTCGGCCAGTGCACCTGCAGATGCAGCCGGGTCGCCGCGACCGCGCAGGCCAGCGCCAGGCCGGCGGCCAGCCAGATTGCGGCCGGGCGCGGCCGGCCCGGCTGCCACCACAGCGCCAGCACGAGCGCCAGCACCTGCGCGGTGTGCGCGCTGGGAAAGCTCAGGTCGGGCGGCAGCGGCAGGCCGGTGGGGAAGAGGTCCGGGCGCGGGCGCATCACCAGCAGCTTGACCGCATGCACCAGCAGCGTCGTGCCCAGCAGCGCGGCTGGCACGAAGGCCGCTTCCTGCCAGGGGTGCTGCTGGCGACGCAGCCAGGCGGCCCGGGCCAGCGCCACCGGCAGCAGCAGCGCCAGCGAGCCGGCCCAGGTCAGTGCGGCCGCCAGCCGGTCGGTGCCGTCCGAGCGCAGCGCGTGGAACAGCGCCAGCCCGGTGCGATCGAGCGCGATGACGCGGCAGATGCCGTCCTGGCAGAGCAGCAGGCCGGCAGCCACGCCGGTCAGCAGGGCCAGCAGCGCGCCGGCCAGCAGGGGGGGAGGTTTTTTCATGCCGGTGCGGTCAGCGTGCGCCGGCCAGCATCTGCGCGACGCGCTGCTTCGGCAGCGCCTGCACCCGCATCAGCCAGTCATGGTCGCAGCGGCCCTCGCTGCCGGGCCCCAGGCCGGCGTGCTTCAGGTCGTCCTGCATGCGGCCGAGCAGATGCGCGGCCATCTCGGCATCGGCCAGCGCCCGGTGCGCCTGGCCGGTGCTCGGCAGGCGGTGGTAGCTGGCCAGATCGCCCAGGCGGTGGCTGGGTGCGTCCGGATAGAGCCGGCGCGACAGCATCACGGTGCAGATGAAGGGATGCGGCGCCGCCAGCCCGGCCAGCGCCAGCTCGGCCTGCCAGAAGCGGCGGTCGAAGGCGGCGTTGTGCGCGGCCATCGGCAGCTCGCCGACGAAGCGCGCCGCTTCGCGCATCACCTGCTCGGCGGGCGGCGCGGCGGCGACCATCGCGTTGGTGATGCCGGTCAGCTGCGAGATGAAGGCCGGGATCGGCCGGCCGGCGTTCATCAGGCTCTGGAAGCGCTCGACCGGTCGGCCGTCCTCGAGGATGACGATCGCCACTTCGGTGGCACGGTCGCCCAGCGCGGGCGATCCGCCGGTGGTCTCGAAGTCGATGACGGCGATGCAGGACATGACAGGCAGCAGCGGGACGGCCGCGGGCAGCAGAAGAAGGCAGCGATCATGGCAGATCGGGCCTGGCGCCTGAGCGAGGTGCGAGCGCGAGGCTCAGAACTCGCCCAGCGCCCGGCTGCTGGCGAAGGCGAAATACTCGCGCAGCCAGGCGTTCCAGCGCAGATGGCGCGGCGTGGGCGCGCCGGCGGCACGCACCTGCGCATAGCCGGCCTGCCGGGCGATGCGCAGGCTGCGCGGCACATGGAAGTCGCTGGTGATCACCATGATGGCGGTGTGGCGCGGGTCCAGACCGGCCTGCTCCAGCAGCGTCCGGCTGAAGACCAGGTTCTCGTGGGTGCTGGTGCTGCGCTCCTCCAGCAGCAGGCGCGCCTCGTCCAGGCCCCGGTCGCGCAGATGGCGGCGCATCACTTCGGCCTCGGTGCAGCCGAAGCCCGGATCGACACCGCCGCTGACCACCACCCGCGCCTGCGGATAGATCCGCGCCAGGTCCAGCCCGCGCTCGAGGCGCTGGCGCAGCGTTGGCGAGGGGCGGCAGTGGTTGGTGCCCGAACCGAGCACCAGGATCGCGCCGGGCGGCGCAGCGCTGAGGTCAGGACCCTCCCGTCCGGCCTGGGCGATCTGCAGGAAGAACAGCAGCAGACTGGCCAGCCACAGCCAGAAGCCGGTGCACACCGCCCGCCACAGGCGCTGGCGCCAGCGCTGCTGCGCCAGCCAGTGCTGCCACTGCGCGCCGCGCCAGGCCAGGCCGATCAGCGCCAGCCCGATCGGCAGCGGCAGCAGCACGCCCAGATGGCGCATGCCGATGGACATCAGCAGCAGCGCGTCGAGACAGAGCAGGGCGCCGGCCAGCAGCACCAGCAGGCGCGAGGCGGAGCGGACGGACGGGGGCAGGGCAAGGCGCAGCATGTCGTGAAAGGCGGGAACAGGCCGCCACGATAACGGCCACGACAGCCGCTGCGATCTCCGTCGATTCAGCAGATTTCAGCAGATGCGTGGCAGCTGCTCGCCGCTGAGCCAGTCGACGACGCGCCGGCCGCCGAAGCGCGTGGCCATCTGCACGAAGCGGTGCGGATCGTCGGTGACGAGGCCGATGCGCGCGGCCTGCTGCCCCAGCGGATGCGCGTGCATCGCCGCCAGCAGCGGGTCTGCCGCGTCGGGTGCGCAGATCGCCACCAGCCGGCCCTCGCAGGCGACATAGAGCGGGTCGAGCCCGAGCAGCTCGCAGGCCGCCTCGACCTGCGCCCGCACCGGAATCTTTGCCTCGTCGAGCGTGATGCCGGTGCCCGACTGGCGGGCGATCTCGTTGAGCGTCGTCGCCAGCCCGCCGCGCGTCGGGTCGCGCAGCACGCGCACGCTGCCCTCCGGCACGGCCGCCAGCATGGCCGCGGTCAGGCCGTTGAGCGCGGCGCTGTCGGAGACGATCTCGGTCTCGAACTCCAGCGATTCGCGCTTCGACAGCACCGCCACGCCGTGGTCGCCGATCGGGCCCGACACCAGCACCACGTCGCCCGGCCGGGCCAGGTCGCCGCCCAGGCGCCGGCCCGGCGGCAGCCAGCCCGCGCCGGTGGTGCTGATGAAGACGCCGTCGCCGTGGCCCTGCTCGACCACCTTGGTGTCGCCGGTGACGATGGCCACGCCGGCCTCGCGCGCGGCCGCGGCCATCGAGTCGACGATGCGCTTGAGGTCCGCCAGCGGCAGGCCCTCCTCCAGGATGAAGCTGGCCGACAGGTAGAGCGGCTGCGCGCCCATCATCGCCACGTCGTTGACGGTGCCGTGCACGCTCAATGCGCCGATGTCGCCGCCGGGAAAGAACAGCGGCGAGATCACATGCGCGTCGGTGGCCAGCACCAGGTGGTGGCCGGCGGGCGGCGCGGGCAGCACCGCGCCGTCGTTGCCCTCGCGCAGCGCGGGATTGTCGAAGGCGCGCGCGAACAGCGCCTCGATCAGCTGCGCGCTGGCGCGGCCGCCGGCGCCGTGGTTCATGTCGACCCGGCCGTGCTTCAGGTCGAGCGGGCGGGTGTAGTCTTTGCGGAGGGCCATGGTGGGTGCCGGGGGTGGGTTCCCGCCTTCGCGGGAATGACGGGAAGGGCGGGAAGGACGGGAAGTGGGGGCGGGGCCAGACGGGGCGCTCAGGCGGTGGTGATCGCGATGTCCTTCCAGCGGCCGTAGCTGTAGTGCGCCGCGCAGGCACCCTCGCTGGAGACCATGCACGAGCCCATCGGGTTCTCGGGCGTGCAGACGGTGGCGAAGAGCCTGCAGTCGGCCGGGCGCTTGACGCCGCGCAGGATCGCGCCGCAGTCGCACTGCTTGTGATCGGGCACCGGCTGGTAGCGCAGTTCGAAGCGCCGCTCGGCGTCCCAGCGTGCGTAGGGCGCGCGGATGCGCAGCGCGCTGAATTCGACCTCGCCCAGGCCGCGCCACTCGAAGTTCTCGCGCAGCTCGAAGACCTCGGCCACCAGCGCCTGCGCCGCGGCGTTGCCCTCGCGGGTGACGGCGCGGGTGAACTCGTTCTCGACCTCGTGGCGGCCGTCGTTGACCTGGCGGATCAGCATCAGGATGGCCTGCATCACGTCCAGCGGCTCGAAGCCGGCGATCACCACCGGCTTGCGGTAGTCGCGGGCGAAGCCCTCGTAGGGCGCCGAGCCGATCAGGATGCTGACATGCGCGGGCCCGACGAAGCCGTCGAGCGGCACCGTGCCCCACTGCTTCACCTCGGGCGACTCCAGGATGTGCGTGATCGCGCTGGGCGTGAGCACATGGCAGCACAGCACGCTGAAGTTGGCGAGGTTCTCGGCCGCGGCCTGCTTCAGCACCAGCGCGGTCGGCGGCGTCGTCGTCTCGAAGCCGATGGCGAAGAAGATCACCTCGCGCTCCGGGTTCGCGCGGGCGATCTTCAGCGCGTCGGCGGGCGAATAGACCATGCGGATGTCGGCGCCTCGGGCCTTGGCGCGCTGCATCGACAGCTGGCCGGAGGCCGGCACGCGCATCGTGTCGCCGTAGGTGCAGACGATGGCGCCGTGCTGCAGCGCCAGGCCGATGGCCTGGTCGATGCGGCCGATCGGCAGCACGCAGACCGGGCAGCCGGGGCCGTGCACCATCTGCACGTTGTCGGGCAGCAGCGCCGGCACGCCGTAGCGCGACAGCGCATGGGTGTGGCCGCCGCAGAACTCCATGAAGCTGTAGGTCCGGTCGGTGCGCGCCTCGGCGCGGATCTTCGCGGCGAGCTGGCGCGCCAGCTCGCCGTCGCGGAACTCGTCGACGTATTTCATCGCGGCGTCTCCTCGGCAGGGGTCGGGGCAGGGGCCATGGTCGGGTCCAGGGCGGCCATCTCGGCGAAGAGCGCCAGCGTGCGCTCGGCCTCCTCGGTGTCGAGCCGGCCGATGGCGTGGCCGACATGCACGATCACATAGTCGCCGACACGCGCCTCGGGCGTCAGCGCCAGCGAGATTTCCTTGCGCACGCCGCCGAGGTCGACCACGGCCATCTCGTCGGGCAACAGGGCTGCCACGCGGGCAGGCAGGGCGAGGCACATGGTTCAGGTCTCCGTCGCAGAAGAGGTTGGAATCGTCGCGGCCGCCACCCAGGCCTGGCCGAGCGCCAGGCCGGCATCGCCGCAGGACACCGCCTGCGGGCGGTGCACGCGCAGGCCGGCCGCCGTCAGCCGCGCGCTCAGGCGCTGGCTCAGCAGCCGGTTGAAGAAGCAGCCGCCGCCGAAGGCGACATCGTGCAGGCCGTCGCGGGCCGCTGCCGCGACGGTGGCGTCGGCCAGCGCATCCGCCAGCCCCGCATGGAACAGCGCCGCCCCCCGCCCGCAGGCGTCGGCATCCCGCGGATCCACCGCCAGCAGCGCCTCGAACAGCGCCCACACCGCCCCGCCCAGATCACCGACCCGTCGTTCACCGTCACCCTCGCGAACGCGAGGGCCCACGCCCGCCACGCCCTCCGGATGCCGCTCCAGCCAGGCCGCCGCACACCGCTCCAGCGCGATCGCCGCCTCGGCCTCCTCGCGCTGCCGCACCGACAGCCCCAGCACCCCGGCCGCCGCATCGAACCAGCGCCCCGCGCCGGTGCTGGCCGGGCAGTTCAGCCCGCGCGCCAGCATCGTCCGCACGCCCTGCGCCGCCGCCGCCCCGACCACCGGCGCCAGACGCGGCTCGATCTCGTCGCCTCGCCCCAGCGCATGCAGCACCGCCGCGACCAGCCGCCACGGCTCCCGCGCCGCCACATCGCCGCCGGGCAGCGCCAGCGGCGGCAGATGCGCGAGCCGCTCGAAGCCACCGTGCGCATCCAGCCGCAGCAGCTCGCCGCCCCAGGCGGTGCCGTTCGTGCCCAGTCCGACGCCATCCAGCGCCAGGCCGAGCAGCGGCCCGTCCGCCAGCCCGGCCTCGGCCTGCAGCACCGCCAGATGCGCCTGGTGATGCTGCACGCCGATGGCCGGCACGCCCAGCCGCTCGGCCCAGTGCAGCGCCAGCCGGGTGCTGTGAAAGTCCGGGTGAAGATCATGCGCGACCGCCTCGATCGGCCCGCCGGCCGCCGTGACCAGGGTCTGCACCGAACGCTCCAGCGCGATGCAGGCCTCGGGCGTGTCCAGGTCGCCATGCAGCGCCGACGGCAGGAAGCGATCGCCCTCCAGCAGCCCGGCGCTGTTCTTCAGCCAGGCGCCGAAGGCCAGCACCCGGCGCGGTGCGGCGCGCGGCAGCACCAGCACGGTCGGCGTGTTCATGCCACGTCCTGCAGCAGCCAGTCCAGCCAGGCGTCCATGCCGACACCGGTCCTGGCCGACACCAGCAGCACCTCGATGTCTGGATTGACGCGCTGCGCGAAGGCGATGCACTGCGCCACATCGAAGTCCAGATGCGGCAGCAGGTCGACCTTGGTCAGCACCATCAGCCGCGCGGCGGCGAACATGTCGGGGTACTTGATCGGCTTGTCCTCGCCCTCGGTGACCGACAGGATCGCGATCTTGGCGCGCTCGCCCAGGTCCCACATCGCCGGGCAGACCAGGTTGCCGACGTTCTCGATCATCAGCAGCGACGGATCGGCGGCGTGGGCATGGTCATGGCCGTGATGGTGGTGATGGCCGTGCAGCGGCAGCCGCGCGAAGGCCTCGGCGATCATCGGCGCGTCGAGATGGCAGCCCTTGCCGGTGTTGATCTGGATGGCCGGCGCGCCGGTGGCGCGGATGCGGTCGGCGTCGTTCGTGGTCTGCTGGTCGCCCTCGATGACACCGACCGGCAGGCCCGGCGCGCGGACCTTGAGCGCCTCGATGGTGGCGCACAGCAGCGTGGTCTTGCCCGAGCCGGGACTGGAGACCAGGTTGTAGGCGATGACGCCGTGGCCGGCGAAGTGCGCCCGGTTAGCATCGGCGATGCGCTGGTTGGCGCCGAGCACGTCGGCCTCGAGCCGTATCGCCCGGGCCTGGCTCATGCCGGGCACGCTGACCCGCGCCGGGCCCTGGCCGTAGTGCAGGTCGCCGTGATCATGGGGGTGGGCGTGGGCAGGGTCGCTGTCGTGACCGTGCTGGTGCACCGCACCGGGGGTGCCGGTCGAGCAGCCGCAGATGACGCACATGGTGGGGTTCCTTTCGGTGTTCTTCGTCGTTCGGTGGGGGTCAGTCGTCGTGGACCATCAGGTCGACGACACGCAGCTCGGTGCCGCCGGTGGGCTGCAGGCGAAAGCCCCCGCATGAGGGGCAGGCGTCGGCGCGCGAGGCGATCTCGACCGACCGCCCGCAGCCCAGGCACCAGGCGGTGCCGGGCGGCTCGTCGATGAGGATCTCGGCGCCTTCCAGACAGGTGCCCGGCACGCTGGCCTCGAGCGCGAAGCGCAGCGCGCGCACCTCGACGCCGCTGAGGGCACCCGCCTCCAGCCGCAGCAGGCTGACGCGGTGGAAGCGTTCGCGCTCGGCCGCGTCCTCGACGAGCCGGACGATGCCGCCGGCGAGACTGAGTTCATGCATCGCAAATCACCTCGACATCGACGCAAGGGTCGAAGGCCAGCGCGAGCAGCCGCGCCGCCTCGCTGCGCGGGCCGGTCTGCGGCAGCGCCGCCAGCGCCTGCGCCAGCGTGCCGCGCGGATGCGCATTCCATTCGGTGGGCGCCAGCACCTGCCAGGCGGCGACGCGCCGGCCGCCGGCCTCGAGCCGCACCCGGTGCAGCAGCAGGCCGCGCGCCATCTCGCACCAGGCCAGGCCGTCGCCGGGGCCGAGCGCCAGCGCGCCGCGCTGCAGCCGCCGCGCGCCGTCCGGCCCGGCCAGCCGCACCAGCTCGACCAGCCGCGCGCCGAGGCGGCCCCAGGCGCTGGCGCCGGCCTGCGCGGCCTCGGCCGGAGGATCGGCCTCGCGGCACCACGGGCCGGTGTCGGGCACGCCGGCCGGCGTCGCGTCGCCCGGACGGTGCGGCAGGCGGCAGAAGCCGGCGTCGGCATCCATCGCGAGGGCCAGCGCGGCCCAGTCGGTCGTGCCGGGTCGCAGCGCCGCCGGGCCCGGCGTGGCCAGCGAGCGTGCCAGCGGCGCCAGCGCGGCCAGCGCATGCACCGGCGAGCCGGGATCGACCTCCGGGCGGCCGGCCTGTTCCTGCGCCCAGTGCGCGACGGCCTCGAGCCGATCGCACGGCGCGGCCGCGTGCCGGCGCAGCCAGTCGGCCGGAGCGATGCCGAGCAGATGCCGCTGCAGCCAGGCTGGCAGCGCGGCGAGCCGCGCGATCGGATCGAGATCGTCGCGCCAGGGCGGGCTGGAACGCAGCCAGGCAGCGCCCGCGTCGGCATTCATCCCGAGCCGTCGCGGCAGCTCGTGCCCCAGGCGCAGCAGATGCTCGCGGGCGGTGCCCAGGCGCAGCGCCTGCGCGGCGACGGCCGCCTCGGCGGCGGACTCCGTCTGGCCGCGTGCGGCGCGCAGCGCGGCGCGCGCGCAGTCGCGGTGCGCGTCGGCGCACAGCGAGAACAGCGCGCCCAGCAGCGTCGGCAGGGTGTCGGCGTCGCGGCCCGGCGCCAGCCGGACGAGCCAGTCCGGCCGCCCGCCGCTGATCGCCGGGCCGTCGCGGCGACCCGGGTGCAGACGCAGATGGCCGGCCAGGGCGCGGGCGTCGCTCATCGCGTGCGCTCCCGGTCGGGCTCGCCGACCCCGGCATGCGGGCCAACCCCGTCATGCCCGCGCAGGCGGGCACCCACGAGGGGCGCCGAGGCTGGTGTGCGTGGGTCCTCGCCTGCGCGAGGATGACGGGGGGGAGAGGGGGGCGGTGCGGTCTCGCTCCAGGACTGGCGCAGCAGCCGCATCACCTCGCGCGCGGTGGCCACCGCTGCCGGCTGATCCGCGAAGGCGAACATCGGCGAGAACAGCGAGGCCTGCTCCCAGGCGCCCAGGTCCTCGGCCTCGTGCGCGCCGGTGAAGTCCAGCGCGTGCTCGCCGTAGCGGCGCACCACCGTGTGGCCGAGCGGCGCCAGGCCGGCCGCCTGCAGCGCCGTGGCATCGTGGCCGTCCACCGGCTGCAGCGGCAGGCGCAGCAGGTTCATGAACCAGGGCGTGACCAGCACGCCGAGCATCGTCGGCGCCGCGCCGGGCGCGGTGCGCAGCGGATCCGGGCCGAAGCCGACCGCCTGCACCGACAGCGCCGGGTTCAGCACCGGCACGCCGCGCATGCGCGTGGTCGCGATGCGGCGGAACACCGCCTCGAGCCCGGCCAGACGCCGCTGCGGCGCGTCGTCGCTCATCGCGGGGCGTCCTCGGCGATGACCCATTCCTTCTGCAGGTCCAGCGCCTCCAGATAGTGGGTGACGGCCATCAGGTTGGCCTCGGGCGGCAGCACATAGGCCTTCGAGCCCCAGTAGCCGTTCATGAAGGGGCCGAGCTGGCCGCTCTCGACGAACTTCCTCAGCCGGGTCTGGATGTCGCGGAAATAGCCCGGCGAGGACAGCGGATGCGAAGGCGAGACCAGCTGCTGCAGCTCGGAGGTCTTCTTCGGGTCGGCCTTCAGCGCCGAGATGACGTCCACCCAGTCCAGCGCGTGCAGGTGATAGAAGTGCACCGCATGGTCGTGCACCTGCAGCGTCTTGGCCATCATCTCGCGGATGAGATGGGCGTTGAGCGGGATGCGGATGCCCAGCGCGTCCTCGACCGCACGCACGCTGGTCAGCGCGTGGCAGCCGGTGCACACGCCGCAGATGCGCTCGACGAAGGCCCAGGCATCGCGCGGGTCGCGGCCCTTGAGGATCACCTCCAGGCCGCGCCACATCGTGCCGGTCGACACCGCGTTGCGGATGATGTTGTCCTTGTCCACATTCACCTCGCAGCGCATGTGGCCCTCGATGCGGGTGACGGGGTCGACGACGATGCGCCGGCCGGTGTTGTCGAGCTGGAAGCCCTGGGTCTCGATGACGCACATGATGTGTTCTCTCTGTCCTGCGGTGTCCGGGAGGGGCGGATGCGGCCGGGGGCCGCGCTCAGTGGTCGGTGGTGGCGCTGTCGCGCGAGCTGGCGCGCTTGATCGCCGAGACGGCCGCGTGTGCGGCCACCGCTGCGCCGACCACCGCGGCGGTGCCGCCGCCGATCTGGTCGGCGGTGCCCTCGATGCCGAACTGGTGAATGGTGGTCAGGCGGTCGTAGAACGAGCCCTTGTCCCAGAAGCCGTCCTCCGAGCAGCCGATGCAGCCGTGGCCGGCCTTGATCGGGAAGCTGGTGCCCTCGTTCCACTGCACGGTGGCGCAGGCGTTGTAGGTGGTCGGGCCCTTGCAACCGACCTTGTAGAGGCAGTAGCCCTTGCGCGCGTACTCGTCGTCGAAGGCCTCGACGAACTGGCCGGCGTCGAAGTGCGGCCGGCGATAGCACTTGTCGTGGATGCGCTGGCTGTAGAACATCTTCGGCCGGCCCTGGCGGTCCAGCTCGGGGATGCGGTCGAAGGTCAGCATGTAGGTGATCACGCCGGTCATCACCTCGGCGATCGGCGGGCAGCCGGGCACCTTGATGATGGGCTTGTCGGTGATGACCTTGTGGATCGGCGTGGCCTGCGTCGGGTTCGGCTTGGCCGCCTGCACGCAGCCCCACGATGCGCACGAGCCCCAGGCGATGATGGCCTTGGCATCCTTGGCCACATGCCTGAGCTTCTCGATGAAGGGCTTGCCCGACTGGATGCAGAACATCCCGTCCTCGTTGAGCGGCGGATTGCCCTCGACCGCGAGGATGTACTGACCCTTGTACTTGGTCATGATCTCCTCGAGGATGGCCTCGGCCTGGTGGCCGGCGGCGGCCATCAGCGTGTCGTCGTAGTCCAGGCTGATCATCGACAGCACGACATCCTTGGCCAGCGGGTGCGCGCTGCGGATGAAGCTCTCGGAGCAGCAGGTGCATTCCAGGCCGTGCAGCCACAGCACCGGGGTGCGCGGCTTGGTTTCCATCGCGTGCGCGATCTGCGGCACGAAGGCCGGGCCCAGGCCCAGCGAGGTCGCGGTCAGCGAGCAGTATTTCAGCAGGCTGCGGCGCGAGATGCCCTGGCGTCGCATCACCTCGTAGAAGGTTTCCATGTGGTGTCTCCTCGGTTCTGTCGCGGAGAACGTCACAAGTCGCGTGCCTGCATGAATCGAGATCAGGGTAATCCCTTGACCTGACTGCAAGTCCTTGTCACGTCTTGGAAATTCGTTGCGGCTTGACGCAGGTCAGGCTGGGTTTCGGGCAGGGGTGGAAAGCGGGCTTGCAGCGGGGCATCCAGCCTGGAATCGGCGCTTGCGGTGCGGTGCGAGCCCGCTTCAGTCCGATGGTGATACCCTGCAGACACCACTACAGAGAAAGGCGCCCCATGCCCATCAAGCCGAACTACTCGTTCGAGAAGCGCCAGCGCGAGCTGGAGAAGAAGAAGAAGAAGGCGGAAAAGGCGCAGAAGAAGGCCAACCCCGGTCCGAGCCATTCGCGTGAGGATGACGGCGCCCATGCGGCGGCCGCCCCCCAGGAAGGCGCCTCCAGCCTCTGAGCTTCAGCCGCGGGCGGGCAGTTCGACCACGAACTCCGCCCCGCCGTCGGCATGGTTGCCGGCGAGCAGCCGCCCGCCGTGCTGCTCGACGATGCCGTAGCTGATCGACAGCCCCAGGCCGGTGCCCTTGCCGACCGGCTTGGTGGTGAAGAAGGGGTCGAACAGTCGCCCCAGATGCTCCGGCGCGATGCCGGAGCCGTTGTCGCGGAACACCAGCCGCGCCAGACCGGCTTCCAGATGGCCGGTGATCCACAGCGTCGGGGGCTTCGCGCCCGCGCCGCTGGCCGCATCCCAGGCGTTCTGGATCAGGTTGAGCATCACCTGCAGCAGCGGCCCCGGCGCGCCCTCGACCACGCAGTCGGGACCGGGCTGCCAGTGCACGACGAAGTCCGGCGCGGTGCCCTTGCGCACCCAGTGGATCGCCTGCTCGACCACCTCGTTGAGCCGCACCGGGCCGCGCTCGTCGCGGTCGGCGGCCGAGAAGCGCTTCAGGCCCTGCACGATGTCGGCGGTGCGCTGCGCGCCCTCGAGCGTGCCTTCCATCAGCGAGGGCAGGTCGGCCAGCAGATGGTCGATGCGCAGCCTGCGGCGCATCGGCGCGAGTTCGGCCACCGGACGGCCGTCATGGATCTCGCCCAGGTACTGGCGCAGCCGCTCGGTGTAGCGGGTCAGCGCATGCACATTGCCGAGCACGAAGCTGATCGGGTTGTTCAGCTCATGCGCGACGCCTGCCACCAGCCGGCCCAGCGAGGCCATCTTCTCCGAGTGCAGCAGCTGCTGCTGGGTGCGCTTGAGCGCCTCGTGCGCCTCGCGCAGCTGGTGGTAGGCACGCTTGAGCTCGCCCATCGGCCGTCCGACGAAGACCAGGCCGACGCGCCGCCCGGCCGCATCCAGCCGCGGCGTGCAGTTGAAGTCGACCGGCACCGGCTGGCCGGCGCCGTCGAGCAGCTCGACCTCGAGCACCGTGCCGCCGCGCTGCAGCGCCGGCGTGCCCAGCACATGGCGGATGCGCACCCGGCTGGCCTCGTCGGCCATCAGCGCCGCGATGCCGCTGCCGCGCAGCGCAGCCTCGTCGCGGCCGGTCAGCTCGGCCAGCGCGCGGTTGGTCTCCTCGATGCGGCCGCCGGCATCGCAGGCCACCAGCACGTCGCTCATCGCGCTGAGCAGGCTGAAGATGAACTGCTGCGACTGCTCGAGCTGGGCGTTCTTCTCCTCGAGCGCGACCTCGTCGGCCACCAGCTGCGAGTAGACCTCGTCCATCTTCTGGATCACGTCGAGCCAGGCGCTGTCGTCCAGCCCGTCGGCGGGCGGCAGCATCGGGGCGAGCGGCGGGCGGTCGGGCATGGCGGATCTTCCTGCGGGCGGGGTCAGCGTTCAGTGCACGGTGCAGACCATGCAGGGGTCGAAGGAGCGCACGATGTGCTGCACCGCCACCGGCGTGGTCTCGCCCGGGTGCACCGGCGCGTCCTCCAGCGCCTGCTCGAGCGCGCCGGGCCGGCCGCCGGCGTCGCGCGGCGAGAAGTTCCAGCTGGTCGGTGCGATGATCTGCCAGTGGCGGATGCGCCCGCCCTGCAGCGCGATCCAGTGGCCGAGCGCGCCGCGCGCGGCCTCGGTCAGGCCGCGGCCCTGGCCCTCGGCCGGCAGCGGTGCCGGGCGGCAGAAGGGCTCGCCGGGGCGGATCGCCTTCAGCCAGCCCTCCATCAGCGGCACCACGCGCGCCAGCTCCATCAGCCGCGCCAGCACCCGCGCCAGCACGCCCGAGCCCTCGCGTGCGACCAGCTCACGCAGCAGCGGCTGGCCGTCGGCGAGCTGGCGCGCCAGTGCGCCGGTCTCGGCGACCTCGCCGCCCAGGCGCGGCGCCTTGTTCCAGCTGTAGGCACCGGGCTTGTCGGCGTCCGGCAGCGTCAGGCCGCGCGCCGGGTGGCGAACCGGCTCGCCGTCGGCCGCCAGCCAGGCGCGGGTCACATCCTCGGTGATGCGCGACAGGTCCAGCGCGGCGGTGGCCGACGCGCCGGCACGCCAGACGCCACCGCCGATCGCGCGGGTGCCGTCGGGCTGCGGATAGGCGCCGTGGCTGATCCACAGCCCCGGCCCGGGTCCGAGCCGCGCCAGCCCCAGATCGTCGGCCAGATCGAGAAAGAAGCGCAGGTCGCCGGCGCCGGCGTCCGTGCCGGTCGGGCGCTCGGCGCGCCAGCGCGCCAGATCCGCCAGGCTGGACAGCGCGGCCACCGCCTCCAGCGGCGCGCCGAACAGCGTGCGCTCGAGGAATCCGCGGAACTCGCGCACCCGCGCCAGCAGCCGCAGCCGCTCTGCCGCGTCGATCGCCCGTGCCGAGCCGCCGGCCTCCAGGCTGCCGGTGTGCGGCCACTTGCCGCCGAGCAGCCCCATCAGCGTGAACCAGCGCGCACGTGCCGCGGTCGCCAGCCGGTGGTGCTCGCCGCAGCCCTCGGGCGAGAGGGCGGCGAAGCGCCGGCGCGCCTCCATGAACCAGGGCCGCGTGGCGTAGACCTCGCGGGTGAAGTCCGGCATGAAGAACAGATAGAAATGCGTCAGGTGATCGGCCAGGTTCTCGCAGGCCAGCATCAGGTTGGTCGCCAGCAGGGCGTTGGGCGGGGGCTGCACGCCGGCCAGGTCGGCCAGCGCCCGGGTCGCCGCCACCGACTGCGACACCGAGCAGATGCCGCAGATGCGCGGCACGATCACCAGCGCGTCCCCGGCCGGGCGGCCGAGCAGGATCTGCTCGAAGCCGCGGTACATCGGCGCGCAGACCTCGGCCGAGCGCACCCGGCCGTCGGCGATGTCCAGACGGACCTCGAGATCGCCCTCGACGCGGTTGAAGGGGCCGACGATCAGGCGGGGCATGGGGCGGTTCCTCCGGGCTATTCGGGTTGCGGCCCGCATTGTGCGGTGTCCGGACATGGCGCTGTGGCATCATCCGCCGCCCTGAAAGACGCCCGAAGCACAAGGAAAGAGAGAATCCCCGCATGGACCTGAAGCTGCCCATCGTCATCGTCGACGAGCTCGCCGACACCCTGGTCAAGTCGACCGGCGTCCTGGACTTCGCCAGCGGCGAGATCACCGAGGTCCGCTATCAGGGCTACGACCTCGAGAAGAACGGCTTCCCGGCGCGCGACGCCGACTACGACTTCACCTGCGGCACGCTGTCCAACGGCAAGAAGGAGGTCGAGTTCGGCATCCGCGCCGATGCGATGGCCGCGCGCTACTCGGTCACGCCCGACGAACTGCTCGAGCTCAAGGGCCGTGCGGCCAAGCTGTTCTCCGCCGCTCCGGTCGCCGCCGAGTCGGCCCCGGCCGCGAAGAAGGCGCCGCGCAAGCCGCGCGCCTGATCGGATCTGCGCCGATCCGGGATCGGCGCTACGATGCGCACCGACCGCCCGAACCGACTGTCGTGCCGATGACGCGTTCCTTCGACCTGCCGCTCCTGCGATCCCTGGCCGCCACGCTGGCGCTGCTGACGGCCCTGTCCGGCTGCTCGACCTCCTCGGGCGGTGCGGCCGCCAAGGCCAAGGTCTATCTCGACGAGGCCTTCTCGAACACCGAGACCTTCTCGCGGGTCTTCCCGTCGACCACCGCCAGCACCTGCGAGGCGGCCCGGCGCGCGCTGATGAGCCAGGGCTATCTGCTGGGCAGCGCGGATCGCGCCGATTCGGTGACCGGTCGCAAGAGCTTCCAGCCTCAGCCCGAGGTGCATGTGCAGATCGAGTTCCACATCGTCTGCGTGCCCGAGGTCCGCGCCGCGTCGCTGTCCGCTTCGGATGCGGCGGCCAATGCCGGCGATCCGGACGATCGACCCTCGACCATCGCCTTCGTCAGCGCGGTCCAGGACCGCTATTCGCTGAGGAAGAGTTCCAGCTCGGCCAGCCTGGGCGTGAGCGCGATCGGCTCGGTCTCGCTGCCGCTGTCGTCCAATGACGATTCCCTGGTCAAGGTGGCCAGCGAGACCATTCCGGCCGGCGAGTTCTACGATCGATTCTTCCAGCTGGTGGATAGGTACCTTGAAGTTCCCTGAGCGTCCATCCGGGCGTTCAGAAGCAGCGGCACAGCCGGAATGGTGCTATCGTGGCCCAACTCCGGGAGTGCCTCATGACCAGTCCGAGTCCGTCGTCCGTGGTGGAGCCGCCACTGGACGCACGCCGAGCGCGCGAACAGCGCCTGCGTGCTGCGCTGCCGTCCACGATCGAGTTCCTGCAGCGGCGTCGCGCCGATCTGATCGATCCTGTGGTCATCGATGATTTCGTCGCCATTCACTGGATGGAATGGCATGGCGGCACGCTGCGTCTGACCGTCACCGGGCGCAACATCTGCGCGCAGATCGGATTGCGTCCGGCACGCTGAAATCCGTGCTGGGGCGCGTGGCCCTGTCGGCAGGTTTCGCCTGGAATTGAGGTCGATCCATCTTGTAATTTTTCACATCAGGCCTCGATTGAAGCGATCCTCTCGCCGAAAGTGCTCAAACGGGGGGATGTCGGGGCAAATGCGGGGATCTAGCCTGTCTTCAGGCTGCACACCGAGGTGTGCGTGGACCGGTGGCCGAGGCCATCCGCCAACTGAAAGACTCCCCCATGAAGCCCGTTGCCCGAACCCTTCGCTCCCTGGTGTGGCTGCTGCTGCCCCTGTCCGTCGGCGCCCATGCGGCCGGCACCTCCTTCGTCGACGGGCTTGATGCCTTCGACAGCAGCCGCTGGACTCGCACCCATGGCGTGGCCGCACCCGATCCGATCGATGTGGGCTGGCGCAGCAGCCATGTGAGCTTCGGGTCCGGCGAGATGTCGCTGCGGCTCAACACCTGGCCGTGCAGCGTGGCGCAGGAGCAGTGCGCCGGGCAGCCCAATGCCTCCGGCCAGCTGGTGTCGAACGACAGCTATGGCTTCGGCACCTACAGCGCGACCTTTCGCGCGGCCAGTGGCGCCGGCGTCGTCACCGATTTCATGAAGTACAGCGGCACGCTGAATGTCGCCACCGGCCCGACCGACCTGATCGGCATGCACATTGCCGGCAACGACACCAGCACGCTGTTCGTCAGCTACCTGTCGTCGACCGCCGGGCTGACGACACAGTCGATCGCGCTGGGCTTCGACGCGTCAGCGGGCATGCACACCTATGCCTTCAGCTGGGTGGCCGGTTCGCTGTCCTGGTCGGTCGACGGGCAGTCGGTCCATACGCTGTCTGGCGTCGACGTGCCGGACGAGCAGGGCCGCATCGTCGCCGATGTGTGGGCGGTCGAGTCCGGCAGCGCGACCAGCGTGCTGGGCAGCTATGTGCGCGGCGGCGCGACCGCCACCTTCGACTCGATCAGCTACACCGCGGTCAGCCCGGTGCCGGAGCCTGCTCCGATGGCCATGCTGTTCGCCGGCCTGGGCGTGCTGGGCTGGCAGCAGCGCCGCCGCAACCGCACCTCGGCCTGACCGCGACGCTTCACCCGACGCCCGATCCGGCCAGCCCGGATTCGGGCAAGAAAAAACGCCAGACCCTTTCGGATCTGGCGTTTTTTGCTGGTTTCGTTGGTGGAGAGGAGGAGGATCGAACTCCCGACCTTCGCATTGCGAACGCGACGCTCTCCCAGCTGAGCTACCCCCCCAACGCAGAATGCAATTCTAGCACGATCATTTCGAGCGTTGCAAACGGGCGCGCGCCATGGCCGCTTCGATGACCGCGCGCTTGCGGTCGATCTCGCCGGGAACCTCGGTGTCGCGGGTCAGATCGGCCAGATGCTCGAGCTTGTGCCGAGCCTTGTGCTCGAGGCGTTCGGCCTGCTGGCTGGCGGCGCGCTGGCGGCGCGCGTTGCGCTCCTGGTAGCGCTGGCGTGCCGCACCGGCCTGCTCCGGGGTCCAGGCCTGCCAGCCGCTGCGCCCGGGCGTGACCACCTCGAGCGAGATGCAGTCGACCGGGCAGGCCGGCAGGCAGAGCTCGCAGCCGGTGCAGTCGGCCTCGATGACGGTGTGCATGTGCTTGTTCGTGCCGCTGATGCAGTCGACCGGGCAGGCCTTGATGCACAGCGTGCAGCCGATGCACCAGGCCTCGTCGATGACCGCCACCGTGAGCGGGCCGTCGATGCCGCACTCGGGATCGAGCGGCTGCACCGGCCGGCCGGTCAGCGCCGCCAGCCGGACGATGCCTTCCTGCCCGCCGGGCGGGCAGCGGTTGATGTCCATCGTGCCTGCGGCCACCGCCTCGGCATAGGCGCGGCAGTCGGGCTGGCCGCAGCGGGTGCACTGGGTCTGCGGCAGCAGGTCATCGATCAGATCGGCGAGAGAGGGCGGCGGCATGGCGGCGGACAGACGCGGGAAAAACCGCGATTGTCCGTCACCGTCCGTCCCCTGCACTCAGCGGCGTGACTTGCCGCGGCGCGGCGCGGCCGGTGCGGCAGCTGCGGGCGCTTCCTCGACCGAGGCTTCGGTCGAGGTTTCCGGCGCATCGACGGGTTCCGTCGTCTGCGTGACGGCTGCTGCGTCGGCGTCCACCGTCGAGACGGCCTCGACCACCTCGACGGGCTCGGCCGCGGCCACAGGCGCTTCGGCGCTGACGGCCGGTGCGACCTCGGCCTGCACCGCCGGCGCCTTCATCGGCGCCTGATGCTCGAGGATGAACTTGCGCACTTCCGGATAGGCCATCTCGCGCCAGCGGCGGCCGGAGAAGATGCCGTAGTGGCCGGCGCCCTTGACGATGTAGTGCTCGCGGCGCTCTGCCGGAATGCCGCTGCACAGGCCGTGTGCGGCCTCGGTCTGGCCGGCGCCGGAAATGTCGTCGAGCTCGCCCTCGACCGTCAGCAGCGCGGTGGTGCGGATGTCCTGCGGCCGCACCGGCTCGCCGTTGACCACCCAGGTGCCGTAGACCAGCGAGAAGTCCTGGAAGACGGTGCGGATCGTCTCGAGGTAGTAGTTCGCGTCCATGTCGAGCACCGCGTTGTACTCGTCATAGAACTGGCGGTGCGCCTCGGCGCTGTCGTCGTCGCCGCGCACCAGGTCCAGGAAATAGTCCCAGTGCGAGTTGGCGTGGCGGTCCGGGTTCATCGCGACGAAGCCGGTGTGCTGCATGAAGCCCGGGTAGACGCGCCGGCCGGCGCCGGGGAAGTTCTGCGGCACGCGGTAGATCACGTTGTGCTCGAACCACTCGATGTTGCGGTTCATCGCCAGGTTGTTGACCGCGGTCGGGCTCTTTCGGGCGTCGATCGGGCCGCCCATCATCGTCATCGTGCGCGGGGTGGTCTCGCCGCGCGAGGCCATCAGCGAGATCGCCGCCAGCACCGGCACGGTGGGCTGGCAGACCGAGATCACGTTGACCTCGGGGCCGAGCAGGCGGATGAAGTCCTGCACATAGGCGATGTAGTCGGCCAGGTGGAAGCTGCCGGCCTCCATCGACACCATGCGGGCATCGACCCAGTCGGTGATGTAGACCTTGTGGTCCTGCAGCAGCGTGCGCACCGTGTCGCGCAGCAGCGTCGAGTGGTGGCCCGACAGCGGCGCCACCACCAGCACGATCGGCTGCGCACGCATGCGCTCGAGCATCTGCGCGTTGTCGGTGTAGCGCTTGAAGCGCAGCAGGCGGCAGAAGGGGCGGTTCTCGACCACCTGTTCCTGGACGGCCACGTCGATGCCGTCGACCTTGACCGCGGTGATGCCGAAGGCCGGCTTCTCGTATTCCTTGGTCAGACGGTGAAGCAGGTCGAAGCCGGCGGCCATGCGCTCGGAGCCGGGGGCCTGGGCAAACGGTGACAGCGGATGGCTGTAGAGCTTGGCAGTGGCGCTGGCGAACTCCGCGAACGGGCTCAGCAGAGCGCGCTGGGTTTCGTAGAACTGATAGAGCATCGCGATTCCTCGGGCATCCGGTGGGGGCTGGGGCAGGGCGGCGAGCCGCTCATGTTGCAGTGCAGCATTCTACGCTTGCCCGCATTGCTGCGCAGCATCATCCTGCGCGGGATCAAGGCGGGACAACCGGGCAATTCCCGTAATTACAGCGGCATCCTCCCGACAATCGGCCCCGGATGGGGTCTGTCAGGTACCTTGGCTGTTCCATTGCGGGACAGTGCGGCCGGTCTGAGAGCCGGATGTTGCGATGCCGCAACGTCTTCGGGCCGATGGCCTGTTCGATGCTGTTCGACGACGCCACGACCTGCGCGTCGGGCGCAAGGCCGACGCAAGCGCGCCCCGTAGAATCGCGACGGCTTTTCGGCTTTCCCATTCATTCAACACTTCCGGAACCACCTCATGAGCCTGCTCAACGTCCCCCCCGGCACCGCCGACAAGTTCAACGTGATCATCGAGATCCCGGCGAACTCCGACCCCGTCAAGTACGAAGTCGACAAGGAAACCGGCGCGCTGTTCGTGGACCGTTTCATGGGCACCGCGATGCACTACCCGTGCAACTACGGCTATGTGCCGCAGACCCTGTCGCTCGACGGTGACCCGGTCGACGTGCTGGTGCTGACGCCCTTCCCGCTGGTGCCGGGCTCGGTCGTGCCCTGCCGCGCCATCGGCGTGCTGAACATGGAAGACGAGTCGGGCCAGGACGCCAAGGTGCTGGCCGTGCCGACCGAGAAGATCCTGCCGACCTACGCCGGCATCAAGTCGCACGGCGATGTCGATCCGCTGATCCTGGCGCGCATCCAGCACTTCTTCGAGCACTACAAGGATCTGGAGAAGGGCAAGTGGGTCAAGGTCACCGGCTGGGCCGATGCCGAAGCCGCCCGTGCCGAGATCAGCAGCGGCGTCGAGCGTCTGGCCGCCAAGTGATGGCCTGAGCGCCTCGCCGCGAAGAAGGGGAGCCCGCCGGGCTCCCTTTTTTTCGCCTGCATTTTTCGCCCGTAGACTACCCGGATGAACTGGAACCAGGAACTTCTGAACAGCGCGATCTGGGTGGCCAAGGCCTACGCGATCACGCTGGTGGTCTTCGTCGCGGTGATGGCGCTGCTGGCGCGAGCGACGGTGTGGGGGCGGCAGTTCTGGTCGCTCACCGGGGCCTACTTCTCGCCGCGGCGCTCCTGGCGGCCGCTCGGCGGCGTGGCGCTGATGCTGCTGTTCGTGCTGTTCACGGTGCGCATGAACGTGGTGTTCTCGTACTGGTACAACGAGTTCTACAGCGCGCTGCAGGCGCTCGACCAGAAGGGCTTCTGGTTCGGCATGCAGCTCTTCGGCATCCTGGCGACGATCCATGTGGTGCGTGCGGTGCTCAGCAGCTACATCCGCGGCGCCTTCACCATCCACTGGCGCCAGTGGCTCAACGACCGCACCGTCGGCGAGTGGCTGCAGGGCCAGTCCTACTACCTCGGCCGCTTCGCCGAGCCGGCCGTCGACAACCCCGACCAGCGCATCCAGCAGGACGTGACCACGCTGGTGACGACCACGCTGGCGCTGTCGATGGGCCTGGTCGGCGCGGTGGTGTCGATGTACGAGTTCACCGGCATCCTGTGGAATCTCTCGGCGCCGATGACGGTGGCCGGCACCGAGATTCCGCGCGCGATGGTGTTCCTGGTCTATCTGTACGTGATCGGCGCGTCGGTGTTCGCGTTCTGGATCGGCCGGCCGCTGATCGGGCTGAACTTCATGAACGAGAAGCTGACCGCGAACTACCGCTACCTGCTGGTGCGCCTGCGCGAGTACGGCGAGAGCATCGCGCTCTACCGCGGCGAGGCGGTCGAGCGCCGCGGCCTGCTGGCGAGCTTCTCCGCGGTCATCGGCAACGCCTGGGACACGCTGTGGCGCACGCTGAAGTTCGACGGCTACAACCTGACGATCAGCCAGATCGCGGTGGTCTTCCCCTTCATCATCCAGGCGCCGCGCCTGTTCGCCGGCACGATCAAGCTCGGCGATGTGATGCAGACCAGCCAGGCCTTCGGCCAGGTCGAGGAGGCGCTGTCCTTCTTCCGCACCTCCTACGACAGCTTCGCCGGCTACCGCGCGGTGCTCGAGCGCCTGAGCGGCTTCGAGCAGAACGTGCGCGCGTCGTCCCGCCTGGCCCTGCCGGCGCTGGCCGAGCAGGCGCAGGGGCTGACGATCGAGCATCTGACGGTGCGCCGCCCCGACGGCCAGGTGCTGACCGCCGACCTGTCGCTGGCGCTGCCGGCCGGCAGCGCGCTGCTGATCCGCGGCCCCTCGGGCTCGGGCAAGACGACGCTGCTGCGCACGCTCGCCGGCCTGTGGCCGTTCTCGGACGGTCAGGCTGCCCGTCCCCAGGGCTCGGCCTGCCTGTTCCTGTCGCAGCGGCCCTACCTGCCGATCGGCACGCTGGCCGAGGCGCTGGCCTATCCGGCCGAGGCCGCGTCGCTCGATCCGGCACGCGCCGCGCAGATCCTCGAGCAGGTGCAGCTCGGCCACCTGGCCCGCCAGCTCGACCTGGCGCAGGACTGGTCGCAGGTGCTCTCGCCGGGCGAGCAGCAGCGTCTGGCCTTCGGCCGGGTGCTGGCGAATCGGCCGGCGATCGTCTTCCTCGACGAGGCCACCTCCGCCACCGACACCGGTCTGGAGCACGGCCTGTACCGGCTGCTGCGCAGCGGGCTGCCGCAGACGGTGCTGGTCAGCGTCGGCCACCGCGAGACGCTGGCGGCCTTCCACGACCAGGCGCTGACGCTGGCGCGCGACGGCAGCTGGCAGCTGGGCGCGCCCTGAGGGCCGGGATCAAGCGTCCCCCAGGCCGATCCGGTCGGGCCGGCGCCGCTCCACCGCGTATTTCAGCAGCGCCGCCCCGCGGTAGACCGCGTGCGCGAACTTGCCGTAGGGCAAGGTCAGGAACAGCGCCATCACCGTCCCGAGGTGCACCACCAGCAGCGCCGCCATCGCGCCGGTCTCGCGCCCGGCCAGCAGGGCCAGACCGGTCAGGCTCACCAGGAACAGCAGCATCAGAAAGGCGCGGTCCATCGGGCGCTGCCGCGGGTCGCCGTGCAGCGGGTCGCGGCGCAGGTTCAGCCACAGCAGTCCGGCCGGCCCGACCAGCAGCCCCAAGCCGCCCGCGGTTCCGAGCAGCACCGGCAGGCTGGCGACAGGGTAGGGCGCCTGCAGCCCCAGCAGGTAGTGGTAGAGCGTGGCGATCGTCGTGGAGGCGAAGCACAGCCCGAAGCCTCCTGCCGTCAGATGGTGGAAGCGGCGGCGCCAGTGGGTCGTGCGGTCGTCGGCATCGTGGCAGCCCTGGCCGTGTCCGCCGTCGAGATAGCGCAGGCGCAGCGCGTCGTGCGTCGCCTCCATCACCGCTGCGCCCGGCATCTCGCCCCCCGGCGTCACTCCGCGCCAGAAGCGCCGCACGCCCATGCCCAGCGCCAGCACCGCCCAGCCGAACACCGGCGCGAACAGCGCCACCATCAGCCCGTGCGGCAGCACGGCGTAGAAATCGCCAGCCAGCGGGGCATGCCACAGCCGGCCGTGCAGCGCCAGCACCAGCAGTCCGAACAGCGCCAGACCGGCCGCCAGCGCCAGCGCCACCGTCAGCCCGTTGCGTCGGTACAGCGCGCCGAAGGCGGCCGGCCAGGCATGGTCGGCATAGGTCGTCATGCGCACCTGTGCCATCGCCCGCGGCACGTTCAGCGCGAACTCGTGCGGTGGCGCGTACTGGCAGGCGTGCAGGCAGGCGCCGCAGTTGTGGCAGAGGTTGGCGAGGTAGTGCGCGTCGGCCGGATCGAAGGCCAGCCGCCGCGTCATCGCCGGGAACACCGCGCAGAAGCCCTCGCAGTAGCGGCAGGCGTTGCAGATGCCCATCACGCGCGCCACCTCGTCGGTCTGCGGCGTGGCGGGGACGAACTCGCCGCGCCCGAGCGCCAGCGCGTCGCGGGTCAGTGCCTCAAGCGTCTGCATGGACGGCTCCCTGGCCTTGCCCTTGTCCGGCCAGCGCGCTGCGCGCCGCCGACGTGCCGGCGATGCGGCCGAACGCCGTGCCGATCGACATGCCCACGCCGGCCGTGTAGCCCTGGCCGAGCACGTTGCCGGCCATCATCTCGCCGGCCACGAACAGGTTGTCGCTCGGCCGACCACCGAAATGCACCGCCGCCTGGTCGTCGGTCTTCAGCCCGAGGTAGGTGAACGTGACGCCAGGGCGCAGCGTGTAGCCATAGAACGGCGGCGTGTCGATCGGCCGTGCCCAGTGGGTCTTGGCGGGGGCGACGCCTTTGGTGTGGCAGTCGTCGAGCCGGGTGTGGTCGAAGGTGCCGGGGCGGCAGGCGCGGTTGTAGTCGTCGAGGGTCTGCATGAAGGTGGCTTCGTCCAGGCCGAGCTGGCGGGCGAGGTCGGGCAGCGTGTCGGCCTTGCAGCCGGGAAAGACCGGGGGCATGAAGCGCCCGATCGCCTTGGCATCGATCACGCAGTGCGCGATCTGGCCCGGCTGCTGGGCGACGAGGCGGCCCCAGATCGCGTAGCGCTTGGGCCAGAAGTCCTCGCCCTCGTCGTGGAAGCGCCGCGCCTCGCGGTTGACGACGACGCCCAGCGACACGCAGTCGATGCGGGTGCAGATGCCGCCGTCGTAGAGCGGCGCGCGCGCGTCGATGGCGACCATGTGCGCCTGCGTGGCGTCGCCGATCGGGTCCGCGCCGTGGGCGAGCATCTCGCGCAGCAGCGTGCCCTGGTTGAAGCGGGTGCCGCGGATCAGGAAGTTGTCCGCCGGCCACTCGCCGCGGGCGTTCTGCCCCCAGGCCTCGCGCAGCCAGCCCCGGTCCGACTCGAAGCCGCCGCAGGCCAGCACGCACGACCGTGCCGGGACGCGCTCCTGACCGATCCACGCGGCGACGAAGCGGTCGCCGTCCAGCTCGATCCGGTCGACCGGCGCCTCGTAGCGGATCTGCACGCCCAGCCGCTCGGCGCTGCGGTAGTAGGCGTTGACCAGCGCCTTGCCGCCGCCCATGAAGAAGGCGTTGGTGCGCGCGGTGTGCAGCGCGCCCGACAGCGAGGGCTGGAAATGCACCCCGTGCGAGCGCATCCAGTCGCGGCAGTTCGACGAGGCCCGGATGACCAGCCGGGCCAGGTGCTCGTCGGTCTTGCCGGCGGTGACCTTCAGCAGGTCCTGCCAGAACTCCTCTTCCGGGTAGGCCTCGACCAGCACGTCCTGCGGCGCGTCGTGCATGCAGCGCAGGTTGCGGGTGTGGCTGGAGTTGCCGCCGCGCCAGGCGCGTGGCGCCGCCTCGAGCAGCAGCACCGAGGCGCCGGCCTCGCGCGCCATCAGCGCGGCGCACAGTGCGGCGTTGCCGCCGCCGATCACGAGCACATCGACCATGTCGCCCCCTCAGTCCGCCTTGATGCCCGCACGTCGGACGATCTCTTTCCAGACCTTCTGCTGCTGCGCGATGTAGGCCGCGAACTCACTCGAAGGCCCGCCGCCGCCCGTCGCGCCATCCGCGGTGAAGCGCTCGGTCACCGCATTCGACTTCAGCGCCTTCAGCGATTCCTCCTGGAGCTTTCTCACGATGTCGGCGGGGGTGCCGGCGGGCGCCAGGATGCCGTACCACTGCGAGGTCTCGAAATCCTTGAAGCCCATTTCGGCGACCGTCGGCACGTCCGGCAGCGCTGCCAGCCGCTGCGGCGTGCCCACCGCGATGGCGCGCAGCTTGCCCGACTTGATGTAGGGCAGCATCGCAGGCAGTCCGGCCGAACTGGCCTGCGTGCGCCCGGCGAGCAGATCGGTGAGCTGCGGGCCGGTGCCGCGGTAGGGAATGTGCGTCATGAACATGCCGGTCACCAGCTTCAGGTATTCCATCGCCAGGTGGCCGGCGCTGGCGTTGCCGGCCGAGCCGTAGTTAAGCCGGCCGGGGTTTTTCTTCACGTGGGTGACGAACTCCCTGAAGTCCTTCGCCGGCACGTCCGGATGGATCACGAACAGGTTCGGCACCTTCGCCAGCAGCGTGACGGGGACAAAATCCTTGTTCACGTCGTAGGGCTGGTTCGGGAAGATGTACGGGTTCACCGCCAGCGAGCCGACATGGCCGAGGATGAGGGTGTGGCCGTCCGGCGCCGCCTTGGCCACCTCCTGCATCGCCGGCAGGCCGGCGCCGCCGCCCCGGTTGTCCACGAAGACGGTCTGGCCGAGCTGCTTCGTCAGCTCATGGGCGACGGTGCGCGCGACGATTTCCGACGTGCCTCCGGGCGCGAACGGCACGACGAAGCGGATCGACTGCTTCGGCCATCCGGAGGCGGAGGGCTGGGCGGCCGCGGGCAGCGCGAGCGCAGCCGAGGTGCACAGGAATTGGCGACGGGCGATGGGCATGGTGGTGTCTCCTCGTTGGAATGGGTCGCGCCAGCGGGATCGGCTCGCGACGGACTTGTTTCAATGTAGGAAGTCACCGGCCCGCAGGCCAGAGCGACACCGGCAAGAGGTCTTCAGTGATCGTGAAGACAGGCGCCCGGCCAGCGGCCTTCTCGCACCAGCGTGCGCACCACGTCGGTCAGCGTGACCCGGGTGGCCAGCGCGGCGGGGGAGAGTTCGTCGTCCGACAGGCTCACCAGCAGACTGGGCCGTCGCGCATGAAGCTCTGCGACCGGAATCAGCCGCAGCGTGGCCTGTGGCAGTCGGGCCGCCGCGGACCCCGGCTGGATCGTCGCGCCCAGACCGGCGCGGACGGCGTCCATCAGCAGTGCCAGTCCGTCGATCTCCGCGGCGATGCAGGGCACCAGGCCGGCTCGCTGGAACGACTGTTCGAGCAGCGCCCGCAGCCCGTGCGGTCCGCTCGGCAGGATCAGCGGCAGCGAGCCCAGGCTCTCCAGCGCCGCGGTCTCGCCCGGCGGCAGGCCGGGCAGCGATGCCGGGCCGATGACGAACAGCGCCTCGTCGAGCAGCGGCATCACGCTCCAGCGTCGGGCCGCCTCCGACCGGAACAGCACGGCGAGGTCGAGCTGGCGTGCATGGAGCATCTGCGTCAGATGCCCCGACAGGCTCTCGACCAGGTGCAGCCGCACATCCGGATAGCGCGTGCGCATCGCCTGCATCAGCGGCAGGCCGAGCACGGCCGCGGTCGACGGCGCCAGCCCGACGCTGACATGGCCCGACAGCCGCGCCTGCTGCGCGGCTCGGGCGGCCTCGTCGGCGTGGCGCAGCACGAGCTGCGCCTGGCGCCAGAAGGCCACGCCGGCGTCGGTCAGCCGCACGCCGGTGGCGCTGCGCTGCAGCAGCCGCGTCGACAGCTCGCTCTCCAGCCGGCTGATCTGCTGGCTCAGGGCCGAGGTGACGACGCCCAGCTCCACCGCCGCACGGCCCATGCTGCCGAGTTCGACGACGCGGATGAAATAGCGGAGCTGGCGGAGTTCCATGGTCGCGTCGTCATGCCGGCGTCAGGCCGACCGGGCGAGCCCCCGGTCCACCATCACGCCGGGCTGGTCCGGATCGTTCGCCGGATCATATACAGGGCGGCTCGCACGCCGTTTCTCCGTGCGGTTGCCGCGTCCGGCGGGCATGTGCTGCAAGCCGGATCAGTCTGCCGTGAGCCTGGCCTTCTGCACCACGTCCTTCCACTTGCCCAGCTCGGACTTGACCATGTCGCCGAGCTGCTCGGGCGTGCTGGTCTCGACGTCGGCGCCGTGATCCTCGATGCGCTTGATCACCTCCTTGTCGTTGAGCACCTGGTTGAGCGCCTTGTTCAGCTTCTCGACCACCGGCCTGGGCGTCTTGCCCGGTGCGAAGACCGCATACCACTGCTGCACGTCCACGCCGTTGACGCCCAGCTCCTTCAGCGTCGGCACCTCCGGCAGCAGCGGCGAGCGCTTCGGGCCGGCAATCGCCAGGCCCTTGAGCTTGCCGCTCTTGACATGCGGCGCGCCGGTGAACAGGCTCGGGAACATCACCTGCGTCTGGCCGCCGATGGTGTCGCTCACCGCGGGTGCCGCGCCCTTGTAGGGCACGCCCAGCATCTCCACGCCGGCGCTGAGCTTGAACAGCTCGGCGGCGAAGTGCGGTGCGGTGCCGTTGCCGGCCGAGGCATAGGCATACCGGTCAGGCTTGGCCTTGAGCTGGGCGATCAGGTCCTTGACGTCCTTGATCGGGACATTGGTGTTGGCCACCATCAGTGTCGGCGAATAGCCGACCAGACCGATGGGCGCGAAGTCCGCCACCGGGTCGTAGCGCAGCTTCTGCAGCGCCGGGTTCATCGCGTGGGTGGCGATGTAGCCGACCATCAGCGTGTGGCCGTCGGCCGGAGCGCGCGCGACGAACTCGCTGGCGATCGAGCCGTTGGCGCCGGCGCGGTTGTCGATGATGACGGTCTGGCCGAGCAGCGGGCCCAGCTTCTGGGCGATGGTGCGGGCCATCGCGTCGTTGCCACCGCCCGCGGCGGTCGGCACCACGATCGTGATCGTCTTCTCCGGGAAAGCCTGGGCGATCGGGGCTGCTGCAGCCAGCACGGCGGCCAGGGTGGCGGGAATCAGATGTTTCGTCATGGATTTGTCTCCTTGATGGAATTCGCAGGCTTCACGGCGTGCGATCGGACGGGGAATACACGTAGTCGGGGATATGCAGCTCCCCTTGAAGGATCTTTCTGGCGGTGCGCACGAGCGCGGCGCGCTGGATGCGGGCGTCCTGGCCTTCGCCTTCGATGGCCACCTCGACATCGATGCGGCCCTGGGGGTGCAGCACCGCGAGGTTGCGCACGCCGGCCACCACCGCCGGTCCGCTGGCGACCGTGCCCGGCAGGGCGAAGGCCGTGGCCACGCCGATGGCGCCGGTGACCGCATGCGAGGCATGGCAGCGGCGGGGCGTGAAGTAGCGCGAGGTGACGCTGTCGTCGTCGTGGCCTCGGCTGACCAGGACCGGCTTCGGGATCACGCTGGCCGAGACGTCGCCCAGCCCCATGCGCTCGCCCGCTGCCAGGCGCAGCCGCTCCAGCCGTTCCAGCAGGACCGGGTTGGCATCCAGCTCGGTCGGCGATTCCCGGCCGGTCACGCCCAGGTCGGCGGCGCGCACGATCATCAGCGGCATCGCCGCGTCGATGCAGCTCACCTCGACCCCGTCGATCAGGTCGATGCGCTGCCCGGTCGGGAAGACCGAGCCGGTCACCGAGCCCCAGGCGTCCAGGAAGTTCAGCCGGATGGGGGCGGCGGTGCCGGCCACGCCGTCGACATGGGCCTGGCCCTCATAGGTGACGCGCCGCTCCGGCGTCAGCACGGTCACGTCGATGCGCGACCGGGTGTTGACGTTGAAGACGCGGACCGTGGTCTCGCCATCCTGCGCGGCGACCAGGCCCTGCTCGATGGCGAAGGGCGCCACGCCCGAGAGCATGTTGCCGCAGTTGGGCCGGGTGTCCACCGAACGCTGGCCGACGCCGACCTGCGCGAACAGGTAGTCCACGTCGCAGTCCGGCTGGCCGGAGCGCGAGACGATGGCGACCTTGCTGGTGAGCGTGCTGCCGCCGCCGACGCCGTCCACCTGCAGCAGATCCGACGCGCCGATCGCGCCGATCAGGGTCGCGTCGCGCTCGGTCTCGTCGGCCGGCAGCCAGTCGCGCAGGAAGAACGGGCCGCGCGAAGTGCCGGCACGCATCAGGACACAGGGAAGGGTGATCGCTTGCATGGAACGGATCATCCTGTCCTGATCGATGCATGTGAATTGCATTGTTGGGATCAATTGATAGACTGAAAGCATCAATCATGACGACCTCTCCAGGACTCCCTCCATGGCCCTGAACTTCGATCTCGACGACCTGCTGGCCTTCCGCGCGGTGGCCGAGCTGCAGAATTTCCGCAAGGCGGCGGAGTCGATCAACCTGTCGCAGCCGGCCTTCAGCCGCCGCATCGAGAAGCTGGAGGATGCCCTGGGCGTGCGGCTGCTGGACCGCACGACGCGCAGCGTGACGCTCACCGCCGTGGGCCGCGACTTCGCGCGCAAGGTGAACGACCTGCTCGACGACCTGGACGCGACGCTGCTGGGCATCCGCGGCGTGTCGGCCACCCGCATGGGCGAGGTCAGCATCGCCTGCGTGCCCTCCGCGGTCTACTACTTCCTGCCGCAGGTGGTGCGGCGCTATCACGAGGTCTATCCGAAGATCCGGGTCCGGATCCTGGATGCCGGGGCCAACGAGGTGCTGGAGACCGTGGCGCGAGGGCAGGCGGATTTCGGTCTCGACTTCATCGGCAGCCAGGAGCCGGACATCGACTTCCAGCCGCTGCGGGACGAGTGCTTCGTGGCCGCCTGCCGCCGCGATCACCCGCTGGCCCGCGAGCGCAGCGTCACCTGGGGCGCGCTGACACGCTACGACTTCATCTCGATCAGCCAGTCCTCGGGCAACCGGGTGCTGCTCGACCAGGCGCTGGCCAGCCTGCATGAGCGCCCCCGCAGCATCTTCGAGACGGAGCATGTGACCACGGCGCTCGGCCTGGTCGAGGCCGGCCTGGGGGTGGCGGTGGTGCCGGCGATGGCGATGCCGGCCGCGGACCATCCCCTGCTGGTCAGCATCGCGCTGACCGATCCGGTGGTGCGGCGCACGATGGGCGTGATCCGGCGTCGCGGGCGTTCGCTGTCGCCGGCCGCGCAGCAGCTGCATGCCTTCCTGATGGAGCTGCAGTCGCAGCCCGAAGACCGGGGTCCCAGTCGCCCGGCGGGGCTGTCCTGAAGCCGACATGCTCCGGCGCTACCGTGCGCGCATGGATATGTCGACCGATTTCCCCGATGACCGTGGCGCCGCGTCGCGCCGGTCCTGGCTGCGCCGCGCCGGTGCGCTGGCGCTGTTGCCCTGGCTGCCGATGGTTCCGGTGGCGGCTGCGGTGCCGCCGCTGTCGTCGCTGCGGCCGGTGATGCCTTTCTCCGAGAGCGCGCCGGGCTGGGTGCCGCACCGCATGCGCCCGGACCGGCGCGACACGCTCTACCGCACCGTGCCCGATCCGGACAGCGGCCGCACCGTGCTGCAGGCCCGCTCCGAGCGCGGTGCCACCGGCCTGCGCCACGACCTGCGACGCGAGCCGGGCGAGTACCGCTGGCTGGAGTTCGGCTGGTGCGTCTCGCAGGTGCCCGAGCAGGCCCGCAGCGACGACGACAGCCGCGACGACTGCCCGGCGCGTGTGGTGGTGGCCTTCGACGGCGATCTCTCCGGCCTGTCGCTGCGCGAGATGATCTTCCGCGAGCAGGTCGAGCTGTTCACCGGCCACACCCTGCCGCACTCGACGCTGATGTATGTCTGGGACGGCCAGCTGCCGGTGGGCGCCGCGGTGGCCTATCCGCGCAGCAGCAGCATCCGCTATCTGGTCGTCGACAGCGGCGCGGCCGAGCAGGGCCGCTGGCGCTGGCATCGCCGCGATCTGGTGGCCGACTACCGCGCCGTCTTCGGCCGCGAGCCCGGCCCGATCCGCAGCGTCGGCGTCTTCACCGACAGCGACGACCTGGGCGGCGCGGTCGAGACGCTCTACGGCGACATCCGCCTGCCCGCGCCGGAGGCGGACATGCCGGCGCTGGCCGGGGGGTGAGGCGGGCGCCGGTCTTTTTTCGTTCAGGCGGTGTATTCTGGTCTTGCCATTGAATTCGCCGAAGCCTCTCATGCGCCCGTCCGAAGCCCTTGATGCCCTGCGACCCGCCGTACGCGAGGCCGCAGCCCGCCACCGTACCGCGAACCCGCGCGTGTTCGGCTCCACCCTGCATGGGCGCGACCGCGATGGCAGCGATCTCGACCTGCTGGTGGATGCGCTGCCTGGCGCGACGCTGTTCGACCTCGGCGCCTTGCAGGACGAACTGCAGGCCCTGCTCGGTGTACCGGTCGATGTGCGCACGCCGGGTGATCTGCCGGTGTCTTTCCGGGGGCAGGTGCTGGCGCAGGCGCGGCCAGTATGAGCGCGCCCCGACTGCCCGACTACCTCGAGCACATGGCGCAGGCCGCATCGGATGCCTGCACCTTTGTCGACGGACTGGACAAGGCCGCCTTTCTCTCCGATCGGCGCACGCAGCAGGCCGTCGTCATGAGCCTGATCATCCTGGGCGAGGCAGCGACCAAGGTCATGGACGCGCATCCGGACTTCGCGCAGGCCCACTCTGCCGTGCTGTGCCGTGGCGCGGCATGCGCGGCATGCGCAACCGGATTGCACATGGCTACTTCGACATCAACCTCGATGTGGTCTGGGACACGGTGCAGATCGCTCTGCCCGAGTTGCTGCGCCAACTGCCGGTCTTGTGCCGTGCGGTGCAGATCGGTTCAGGGCAGGACGATCTCCCGGGGGCGGCCAGCGGCTGACCCCTTGCCGCCTCAGGGCCGCGGATCGCTGGCCGGCGGCAGCGAGGCGGCGGCGGCGTCGCGCGCCAGGCAGGTGCGGTAGCGGGCCTCGCAGCGATCGGCGAACCACGCGGTGGTGAGCTTGCGGGTGATCTTCGGGCTGTTGAGGTCGATGTCGGGCAGCTGCTCGCGGGCGGGCTTCAGGCCGCGGCGCTCGGCGAGCTGGTACAGGCGCCGGTAGGTCACCGACTGCTCGAAGGCGAACTGCTTCTCCAGCTTCAGGTCGCGCTCGATCTGCGCGGCGTTCACGCCCAGCTCGGCCTGCAGCGCCAGCAAGGCCCGCCACGCCTGGCTCGGATCGCTGCGCGGCGACAGCGGCTCGCGGCCCTTGTAGCGCAGCAGGTCGCCGTCCGGGTCGATCTTCTGGCCGGTGAGCTGCGCCAGCAGCGACTGCACTGCCGCGTTGCGGCTGCTGTAGAGGCCGGCGTTGTAGTCGGCGAAGCGGTAGAGCATGCGGTTGTAGGACACCGGATAGTCCAGCAGCATCGCCGCGCCGAAATACAGGCCGCCGCGGCGCTTGAAGACCTCCTCGCGCGCGCTGCCGGCCGGCTTCCAGGGGTAGGGCTTCTCGCGCATGTGGTCGGCGGCGAAGGCGATGCTGACCTGGGTCGAGCCGCCGGTGCGCACCGGGTTCTGGCCGCCGGCGAGCTGCGCGCCCAGCGGGATCTCGCGGATCATGTCCTCGTACAGATCCGACAGCTCGCGCTCGGTGCGCAGCCGGTCCAGGCGCTGCTGGTAGGTGCGGCCGTCCGGCGAGGTCTTCGACAGCGCCAGGTCCATCACCGCCTTCGGGATGCCGAAGCGCTCGCGCTTCTTGTCCAGCTCGGCCTTGGCGATCTTCGAGAGATTGGCCACCGGCGGATCGGGCTGCCAGGTCGATTCCTGCTCGATCACCGCGGCCAGCGCGCAGACCTTGTGCGCCTGCGCCGGAATGGACAGCGCGGCAAACGCGGTGCCGATGTCCTCGGCCCAGCGGCGGCGGTCGCTCAGGTTGGGCGGCAGCACCCGCAGTGCGACATCGCGCACCTCGGCGGCGCTGACCGGCGCCGGGGCCGGAGGCGGGGGCGGAGCCGGAGGCAGCGGCGGCAGGGCCGGCGCCGGCGGGGGCGTCGGCACCGGCAGCGGAACCGGCGTGGGTGTCGGTGCCGGTCCGGGCGCAGGCGCCGGGGGCAGGGTGAAGACCGGTGGCAGCGTGCCCGGTGCAGGCGCCGGGGCCGGCGAGGGCCAGGGCGATGGGGCGGGGCGGCGGTCGCTGGGCAGGGTCGTGCAGGCGGCCAGCGTGGCCATCAGGGGCGCGAGGGCGGCAAGGCGCAGGGCGGACGATCTCATGGGCGGCGATTATCGGTCGCCCTGCCGGAAGGGATTGCGCTCCCGCAGTTCTCCCACGTAGGCCTCCACGCCGGCCGTCTCGCGTTCCAGGAAGCGCGCCACCGCATCGGCGAAGCCGGGGTGGCGCAGCCAGTGCGCCGAGGTCGTCGTCACCGGCAGCAGGCCGCGCGCCATCTTGTGCTCGCCCTGCGCGCCGCCCTCGAAGCGCAGGAAGCGCTCGCGCACGCACCAGTCCAGCGGCTCGTGGTAGCAGGCGGCGAAGTGCAGATGCGCCACCGGCTCGGTGCAGCCCCAGTAGCGACCGTAGGCCACCCGCCGCTCGGTATCGATCGCGATCAGCGACGCCGCCACCCGCTCGGGTCCGCGCCGGGCGACGAACATCAGCCAGTGCTCGGGCATCGCGCGCGCCATCTCGGCCCAGAAGGCGCGACTCAGGTAGGGCGTCGAGCGGTGCTCGCGGTAGGTGTTGTCGTAGCAGCGGGCGAAGAAGTCCCAGTCGGCCTCGGTGATCTCGGTGCCGCGCCTCACGTCGAAGGTGATGCCGGCCTCGCGCACATAGCGGCGTTCCTGCGCGATCTTCTTGCGCTTGTCGCGCGAGAGGTGGGCGAGGAAGTCGGCGAAGTCGGCATAGGGCTCGGGCTGGCGGTTGGTCCAGTGGAACTGCACGCCCTCGCGCAGCAGCCAGCCCTGCGTGGTGGCCGCCGCGCGGTCGGCCTCGTCCAGGAAGAGCAGGTGGGCGGAGGACAGCCCCTGCTCGCGCGCGAAGGCCTCGATGGCGACCAGCAGCGCCGCGCGTGCCTCCGCGTCGCGCGCCAGCAGCCGCGAGCCCGGCACCGGCGTGAAGGGCACGGCGCCCAGCAGCTTCGGGTAGTAGCGCTGGCCGGCGCGTTCCCAGGCGTCGGCCCAGGCCCAGTCGAAGACATATTCGCCGTAGGAATGGCTCTTCAGGTAGAGCGCGGCGCCGGCGCGCAGCACGCCGGCGTCGTTCTCGTCGGTCAGCGTCATGAAGACCGGCTGCCAGCCGGTGGCGGCGCAGGCGCTGCCGCTGGTGTGCAGCGCCGCCAGGAAGGCATGGCGCAGGAAGGGCGTCGGCGCGGGCGAGGCCGCCAGCAGCGCATCCCAGGCGGCGGCGTCGATGCGGCCGGGGTCGTCGTGCATCTGCAGCCGCAGCCGGGGCGGCCGGGCCGGGCTGGGGCGGGGAGGGGTCGTCGGAAGGGCGGCGTCCGTCATGCGGGCGATGTTCGCATGGCCCCTGGAACCGCAGCGGCTACAGTTCGGCATTCCCCGTGAACCCGTCTGACTTCGGAGTCGCCTGCCTTGAACCCCCGGGATCCGTTCCTCAATCTCTACAGCCACGGCTTCGCGCGCGTGGCGGTCGCGGTGCCGGTGTGCCGTGTCGCCGATCCGGCCTTCAATGCCGCCGAGACCGTCCGGCTGCACCGCGAGGCCGCGCGCCAGGGCGCGGTGCTGGTCGCCTTTCCCGAGCTGGGTCTGTCGGCCTACAGCTGCGAGGACCTGTTCCACCAGCGCGCGCTGCTCGAGGGCTGCGAGCGCGCGCTGGCCGAGGTGATCGAGGCCTCGCGCGGCGTGGGCGCGGTGGCGGTGGTGGGTCTGCCGCTGCAGGTCGACGGCGCCCTCTACAACGTGGCGGCGGTGGTGCTCGACGGCCGGCTGCTGGGCGTGGTGCCGAAGTCCTACCTGCCGAACTACGCCGAGTTCTACGAGGCGCGCCAGTTCAGCCCCGGCGGCCAGGCGCTTGCCACCGAGGTGACGCTGTGCGGCCAGACCGTGCCCTTCGGCGCGCAGCTGCTGTTCGCGGCGCAGACCGGCCTGGCGCACGCGCCGCTGACCTTCGCGGTCGAGATCTGCGAGGACGTCTGGGTGCCGATTCCGCCCTCGTCCTTCGCGGCGCTGGCCGGCGCGACCGTGCTGGTCAACCTCTCGGCCTCGAACGTGACGGTCGGCAAGGCCGACTACCGCCACGCGCTGGTGTCGCAGCAGTCGGCGCGCTGTCTGGCGGCCTACCTCTACAGCTCGGCCGGTCCGGGCGAGTCGACCACCGATCTGGCCTGGGACGGCCAGGCGCTGATCTGCGAGAACGGCGCGCTGCTGGCCGAGTCCGAGCGCTTCCGCGCGGACGCGCAGCTGGTCTGCGCCGATGTCGACCTGGAGAAGCTCGCGCGCGAGCGCATGCGCCAGACCAGCTTTGCCGCCAGCGTCGCGCGCCACCGCGGCGAGCTGGTCGCCTGGCGCACGGTGCGCTTCGCGCTGCGCCACCCTGACGAGGAGGTGCTGCCGCTGCGCCGCGTCTTCGACCGCTTCCCCTATGTGCCGTCGAACCCGCAGCGGCTCGATGCCCGCTGCGAGGAGATCTATCAGATCCAGGTGAGCGCGCTGGTCAAGCGGCTGCAGTCCTCCGGGCTGAGAAAGCTGGTGATCGGCGTCTCCGGCGGGCTGGACTCCACGCATGCGCTGCTGGTGTGCGCCCGCACGATGGACCGGCTCGGCCTGCCGCGCGCCAACATCCTCGCCTACACGATGCCGGGCTTCGCCACCAGCCTGCGCACGCTCGACCAGGCGATGCGGCTGATGGAGGTGATCGGCTGCGGCGGCGGCATGATCGACATCCGCCCGAGCTGCGAGCAGATGCTGAAGGACCTCGGCCACCCCTACGCCAGTGGCCAGCCGGTCTACGACATCACCTTCGAGAACGTGCAGGCCGGCGAGCGCACCAGCCACCTGTTCCGCCTGGCCAACCACCAGGACGCGCTGGTGGTCGGCACCGGCGACCTCAGCGAGCTGGCGCTGGGCTGGTGCACCTATGGCGTCGGCGACCACATGTCGCACTACAACGTCAACGCCAGCGTGCCCAAGACGCTGATCCAGCATCTGGTGCGCTGGGTGGCCGCACGCGGCGAGTTCGGCGAGGCCTGCAGCCGCGCGCTGATCGATGTGGTCGAGACCGAGATCAGCCCGGAGCTGGTGCCCGGCGACGCCTCCGGCCAGCCGCAGCAGTCCAGCGAGGCCAGCGTCGGTCCCTACGAGCTGCAGGACTTCCACCTCTATCACACGCTGCGCTCGGGCTTCGCGCCGTCGAAGGTCGCCTTCCTGGCGCTGCACACCTGGGGCGACGCGGCCGCCGGCCGCTGGCCCGAGGGCGTGACCACGCGCAACGCCTACCCGCTGGCGGAGATCCGCCGCCATCTGCGCACCTTCCTGTGGCGCTTCTTCAAGACCAGCCAGTTCAAGCGCAGCTGCGTGCCGAACTCGCCCAAGGTCGGCTCGGGCGGTTCGCTGTCGCCGCGCGGCGACTGGCGCGCGCCCAGCGATGCAGAAGCCACGGTCTGGCTGGGCGATCTGGAGCAGGTGCCCGAGCGCTGAGGGCCTGCACGGTCACAATGCGGCTCACCCCGATCTGATCGAACCGAGTCCGCATGCGCTGCTGCCTTCTTCTCCCGCCCCCGTCCTCGCTGTCCGTGATCGCGCTGGCGGCGACCCTGCTGATGGCGGGCTGCGCCACGCCGGCCGGCCGTCCGAATCCGCCGGTGGCCGCCGCGACGCCCCCGGCCGCTGCCAAGCCGGCGGTGGCGCCGGGCAGCCCCGCGGCATCGGCACCGGTCGCGGCATCCGCGGTGGCGCCTGCCGCTGCACCGGGGGCGGCACCTGCCGCCACGCCGGCGGCCACGCCACCGGTGCCGGCGCTGCCGCCCTTTGCCCAGGTGGTGCGCGAGGCGCGCCGCATCGACGGGCTGATCCCGGTCTGGCAGAAGGACGAGAAGGTCTGGCTGGAGCTGTCCGAGAAGGACTTCGGCGTGCCCTTCTTCCTGTCGCCGAAACTGGCCAGCGGCATCGGCGAGGGCGGCGTGCTCGGCGGCCTGATGGGCGGGCGGGGCGGTGCCGGCGGCGCGAAGTGGGTCGAGTTCGTGCGGGTGTTCAACCAGGTGCGGCTGGTGGCCCGCAATGCCGCGCATGTGGCCGCCGCCGGCACGCCGCAGGCCCGCGCGGTGGCCGCGGCCTTCTCGCCCAGCCTGCTGGCCAGCGCGGCGGTGCTCAGCCAGCCGCATCCCGAGCGCCGCACGGTGCTGGTCGATGCCTCGGCGCTTTTCCTGTCCGACCTGATGGGCGTGGGCGCGCAGCTGCAGCGCAGCTACCGCCAGGGCTATGCGCTCGATGCACGCCATTCCGGCATCACCGCGGTGCGCGGCACCCCGGAGCTGCTGGCGCTGACGGTGCAGCAGCATTTCGCCACCGGCGCGCTGGCCAGCGCGCAGCCGGGCACCCCGGCCGGTGCCGGCCCCTCGGTGCCGGCCACGCTGCCCGATCCGCGCAGCCTGTTCGTGCAGCAGCATCTGTCGCTGACCCGGCTGCCGGCCGCGCCGATGCGCACCCGCGCGGCCGACGCCCGCATCGGCCACTTCGTCACCTCGGTCAGCGACTTCGGCGACGAGTTCGCCCGCAGCCCGAAGAAGCGCTTCATCAACCGCTGGCGACTCGAGAAGAAGGATCCGGCCGCCGCGCTGTCCGAGCCGGTGCGCCCGATCGTCTACTGGATCGACCGCAGCGTGCCCGAGCGCTACCGCGAGCCGATCCGCGCCGGCATCCTGGAGTGGAACCGTGCCTTCGAGGCCATCGGCTTCAAGGAGGCGATCGTCGTGAAGGTCCAGCCCGACGATGCCGACTTCGACACGCTCGAGACCGGCATCGCCTCGGTGCGCTGGATGACCAATGCGACGGCGATGTTCGGCGCGGTCGGCCCCAGCCATGTCGATCCGCGCAGCGGCGAGATCCTCGACGCCGACATCGCCATCGAGAGCCTGAGCTCGCGTGCACTGCGCACGCTGCGCAGCCAGGTGATCGCCACGCCGGCGCCGGTCTTCGCGCAGCCGCCCGATCTGGGCGCGCCGGGTCTGCCGGCCGCCTGCCAGCATGCCGATCTGGCGGCCGAGCAGCTCGGCTATGCGCTCGACGTGCTGTCGGTGCGCGAAGGGCTGGATCCGGCCGGCCCCGAGGCCGAGGCCTTCGTCGCTGCCTATCTGAAGGATGTGACGATGCACGAGGTCGGCCACACGCTGGGGCTGCGGCACAACTTCCGCGCCTCGACCGTGCGCGACGAGACGCAGCTGTCAGACCCCGAGTTCACCCGACGCCATGCGCTGACCGGCTCGGTGATGGAATACGCCGGCATCAATCTGCCCGCACGCGGCCAGCCGCAGGCCGCGGCCTTCCAGACCACGCTCGGGCCCTACGACTACTGGGCGATCGACTATGCCTACCGCGACATCGCGCCGGCCGAGGAGGCCGCGACGCTGGCGTGCATCGCCGCGCGCAGCGGCGAGCCGGAGCTGGCCTTCGGCACCGACGAGGATGTGATCGCCGGGCTCGACCCGGAAACGCTGCAGGGCGATCTGGGCCGCGATCCGGTGGCCTTCGCGCGCAAGCGCCTGGGCATCGCGCGCGATCTGCTGACCCGGCTGGAGGCGCAGCCGCTGGCCGCCGATGCCGATCCGGCGCGGCTGCGCCGGGTGGTGGGCTTCGCGCTGCGCGATGTCGGCCGCTCCACCGCGATGCTGATGCGCCAGCTCGGCGGCCTGCGCACGCTGCGCGACGCGCCCGGCACCGGCCGCGATCCGCTGCAGCCGCTGCCGCTGGCCGAGCAGCGCCGTGCGCTGGAGCTGCTGCTGGGCGAGCTGCTGTCGCCGCAGGCGCTGACCGTCTCGCCGGCGCTGCAGCGCCGGCTGGCGCCCGACTATCTCGAGCGCAGCGAGGCCATGCTGTCGGGCCAGAGCGCGGTCGCCACCGACTTCAACCCGGCCCGCCAGCTCGCCGAGATGCAGCGCCAGATGCTGATCGAGCTGATGGGCGAGGCGCTGGGCAGCCGGCTGCTCGACGGCACCGGCCGCGCCGACCCGGCGCTGGGCAGCCTGTCGCTCGAGGAACTGCAGAGCCGCCTGACCGCGACGCTGTGGGCCGACCTGAGCTCCGGCGAGCCCATCGATGCGGATCGGCAGTCGCTGCAGCGCGACCAGATCACGCTGCTGACCCAGTGGCTGCTGGCGCCGCCGGCGGCCGGACGTGCGGAAATGCGCATGCAGATGCAGCGCCAGGCCCGCGAACTGCTGGCACGGCTGGACCGGGTACGTTATCGTTCCGATGCGTCACCCGAAACGCTGGCCCATCTGAAGGGCAGCGCGCAGCGCCTGCGCGAGGCGATGCAGGCCCGGGTGATGCGAGCGGGCGTGTGACGATGGCGATGTGACCGGGTGTTCCGGGCCGCGGAAGCCCCCTTCGGCAGGGGCCCCGCAGAACCCCTGGATGCGGGGCATATCCCTCAGTTCCGGCCCGGGTGATTCGGCGGGAAAGACCGGTTTGCGGGATCCGGCACCCCGGCACGCAGGGTGGAGGTTTCAGACCTCGCAGTTCATCCTGAAGGTGTCAGATCGTGACGTATTTATCGACATGTAGACCTTGAACAGAATCGGGGCCCAGACCCATCCGACTTTGCGGAGCTGTACCCGATATGCCTTCCCTGCGAGATTCCCGTGACGCCCTGAGCCGACTGCCGGTCGCCACCCGCCTGGCCTGGGGCTTCGGCTTCCTGGTCGCGCTGCTGATGGTGCTGACCTGCGCCGGGCTGCTGCTGCTGGGCCAGGATCCGGCGCTGCAGTCGCAGCGCCAGATGCTGGGCCTGATCGGCTCGGCGGCGATGGTGGCGGCCGGCATGGTCGCCTGGCTGATGGTCGACAGCCTGAAGTGGCCGCTGGACCGCACGCTCGACTTCGCCGAGCGTCTGGCCGACGGCGACGACACCGCTGCGGCGCCGAAGATGAGCGCCGACGAGTTCGGCCAGCTCCAGCATGCGCTGATCGAGCTGCGCGACCGCCTGCGCCGCCAGGGCCGGGCCGCCGCGGCCGACGAGATGGCCGACGAGCCGCTGCCGGAGAGCTTCACGCCGCTGCTGTCGCAGGTGCTGGCCCGTGCGCAGTCGGGCCAGGGCCTGGCGGCACCGGCGCCGGTCGCGGCCTCGGTGCCGCCGGTGGCGGCTCCGGCCACCGTTCCCGCCGCAGCCCCGGCGGCTGCCTCGCTGGCGGCCACGGCGTCGACCGGGCCGGCGGCTCCGTCCGATGCCGCGCTGCCGGCCGACGGCCCGGCGCCGGTGGCCAGCAGCGATCTGGTCATGCCGCTGACCGGCCTGACCCCGCGCGAGCTGCTCGACACCGCGGTGGCCGCGGCCCATCAGGGCGGCGACGTGGTCTCGCAGGTGGTGGCCAACATGGAGGACATCCGCCAGTCCAGCCGCCAGATCTCCGAGATCCTGGGCACCATCGACAGCATCGCCTTCCAGACCAATCTGCTGGCGCTGCAGGCCGCGATCGAGGCGGCGCAGGCGGGCGACAAGGGCAAGGGCTTTGCGGTCGTGGCCGGCGAGGTGCGGGCGCTGGCGGTGCGCGCCGGCAATGCGGCGCGCGAGATCAAGCAGCTGGTCACCGCCTCGGCCGCGAAGGTCGAGTTCGGTGGCCGCCTGGCCCGCGATGCCGACGCGACGATGGATGCGCTGATCGTCTCGGTGCAGCGCATGACCGACATCGTCGAGCTGAGCAGCCCGGACCAGGACGGGCGCGACCCGTCGGCGGTGCAGGCCGAGCTGACCGGCAGCAGCATCGAGCAGCTCGACCAGCTGACCCGCCACAACGAGTCGGTGGTCAGCCAGAGTGCCACTGCCGCCGAGGCGCTGCGCCAGCAGGCCGAGCGGCTGCAGAAGGTGGTCAATGCCTTCCAGCTGCTGCAGCGCACCCAGCAGGCCGCCTGGAATGCCCATCACGCGATCCACAGCGCCCGGGTCAAGGCCCGTGGCGAGGTGCCGCCGGCGCTGCCGCCGTTCCCGTCCTCGGACTGGGGCGCGCTCGACGGCATCGAGCCGAGCCCGCAGCCGCAGCCCCGGCGCCGTCGCGACGACGGACACGGCAATGACGGCGGCGGCGGCGACTGGACCCGTTTCTGACCCAGATGGAACCCGAAGACAAGAAGGCTCGAGGCTGAGCGAAGTCGAAAGAATGGAACGAGGTTGAACGGGGCGAGAGCCGTCAGGGGTGGCGGCTCTCGGTCGAGGGGGAGAGGTCGGGGCCGGCAGCGATGCCGGCCCCGTTCCTTTTCAGTGCGGCGCGACCTGGCGCGCCTTGGCCAGCCACTGGCCGAGCGCGTCCGACAGGTCGCCGCGGCTGAAGCTGCAGCTCTCCTCGGTGAAGAGCGCGCTCGACTCGACCTGCATCAGCAGCTGGCCGAGCACCTGGCTGTAGCGCTCGGGCAGGCCGGGCCAGTGTGCGGCGGTGTCGCGGAAGCCGTGCGCCAGCGCGGTGGCGTCCAGCTCGCCGCTGCGGAAGTCGATCAGCAGGGTGTCGAGGTGGCGGGTGCTCATCGGCAGTCTCCTTGGTCGGGGGTCGAGAGGGAAGGCGGCTCGGGGCTCAGACCGGCTCGGTGCGGCGCAGCAGCCAGTCGAGCGCGGCACCGTCCAGGCGCGGCGCCAGGCGGCGGCGCACCTCGGCGTGGTAGTCGTTCAGCCACTGCCGCTCGTCGGCGCGCAGCAGCGACAGCTCGAGGCAGCGGCTGTCGATCGGGCAGAGCGTGAGCGTCTCGAAGGCAAGGTACTCGCCGAACTCGTCGGGATGGCCGACGCTGATGTTCAGCACCAGGTTCTCGATGCGGATGCCCCAGCGGCCGTCGCGGTACAGGCCCGGCTCGATCGAGGTGATCATGCCGGGCTGCATCGCCATCGAGGCGTCGGGCATCGCGCGCGAGATGCTCTGCGGGCCCTCGTGCACGTTCAGGAAATAGCCCACGCCGTGGCCGGTGCCGTGGCCGAAGTCCAGGCCCGCCTCCCACAGCGGCGCGCGCGCCAGCGCATCCAGGTGCGGCGAGAGCGTGCCGGCGGGAAAACGCGCCCGCGACAGCGCCATCGTGCCCTTGAGCACCCGGGTGAAGTCGGCCTTCTGCGCCGCCGAGGGCGCGCCGATCGGCCAGACGCGGGTGATGTCGGTGGTGCCGCCCAGGTACTGTGCGCCGGAGTCGATCAGCAGCAGGCCCTCCGCCACCAGCCCGTCGGGCGTGGAGATCTCGGCGAAGGACTCGGGCGTGGCGCGGTAGTGCGGCATCGCGCCGTTGGCGTTGAAGCCGGCGATGGTCGGAAAGCTCAGGCTGACGAAGCCGTCCTCGCGGGCGCGCTCGGCCGTCAGGCGCTCGTCGATGGTCAGCTCGCTGATCGCCTCGCGGCCGAGCGCTGCCTCCAGCCAGGCGTAGAAGCGGCACATCGCCGCGCCGTCCTTCTCCATCGCCTCGCGGATGAAGGCGGCCTCGGCCGGCGTCTTGCGGCTCTTGGCCAGCGTGCTGGGGTTGATCGCCTCGACCACCTGCACGACGGCCGGCACCGCCTCGCGCAGGCCCAGCGTGATGCGCTTCGGGTCGACCAGCAGCACCGCGTCGGCCGGCAGCGCCGCCAGCGCCGGGGCGGCCTCGGCATAGCCGGCCAGGTCGATGCCGTCGGCGGCCAGCCGTGCGGCCAGACCCGCGTCGATCTTGCCGGCCGCGACGAAGAGCGTGGCGCGCGTCGGCCCGATCAGCAGGTGGGCGAGGAAGACCGGGTTGTAGTCGACGTCCGAGCCGCGCAGGCTGGTGATCCAGGCGATGTCGTCGACGGTCGAGACCAGATGGTGGCTGGCGCGGTGGCGGGCCAGGCCGGCGCGCACCGCCGCCAGCCGCTCGGCGCGCGGCACCGCCGCGTGCGGCGCCAGATGCTCGCGCACCGGCGCGGCCGGCAGGCCGGGGCGTTCCGGCCAGGCCTCGGCCATCAGGTCGAGGTCGGTGCGCAGGCCGATGCCGTGGCGCTGCAGCGCGCCGGCGAGCATCTGCGCCGCCGCCAGGCCCAGCACCGCCGCGTCGACCGCCAGCGTCTGGCCGGGCGAGAGCGTGGCGGTCAGCCAGTCGATGGGGTGGGTGGCCGCGCCGGTGGGGATCTTCACCAGCTCGACCGTCGTGCCGGCCAGCTCGGCCTCGGCCTGGGTCCAGTAGCGGCTGTCGGCGAAGACCGCGGCACGGTCGCGCGTGACCACCAGCGTGCCCATCGAGCCGGTGAAGCCGGAGAAGTGCACCCGGCCCTGCCAGCGCTCGGGCAGGTATTCGGACAGGTGCGGGTCGCTCGAGGGCACCAGCACCGCGGCGAGGTCGTGACGCAGCAGCGCCTGGCGCAGCGCGGCCAGGCGGGCGGGGATCGGGGAGGGCGAGTGGGTCATGTCGATGTCCGGGCAGGATCGTCTGGGGACGCGGGAGAGATGCTGGCGGGGCTGGCGGGGCCGTCCAGGCGCTGCCGCACCATCGCGATGTGGCTGCGCAGCGAGTAGAGCTCGTCGGCATAGCTCAGCGGCACCGGCAGGCGCTCGATGCGCGCATCGAGCTGATCCAGCTCGGCGCGCAGCGCGGCGAGCGGCCGGCTGCCCTCGGCATGCTGCTGCTCGATCTCGCGCAGCAGGCCGTACCAGCGGAAGATGCGCGAGCGCACCCGGAAGTTGTACAGCGGCGGCACCACCCGCGACAGCGGGATCAGCACCGCCACGATCGACAGCAGCACCACCCACATCCGGTCGATCAGGTTGGCATAGCCGAAGGGCAGATGGCGCTGCAGCAGCGGCTCGCCGGAGGCGTAGAAGCGCTGCGCCTCCGGCGAGAGCGGGTGGTCGCCGGTCTGCGCCTTCGGATATTCCCCCTTGTCCTGGAACCAGTTGGGCTCGCTGTGAATGCGTCGTGCGGCCTGCACCAGCAGCTGCTGCAGCGCCGGATGCGTGTCCTCGCGCACCAGCAGCGAAGCGGTGGCCGCCACCAGCCGCACATCCTGTCCGGGCAGATCCTGCGCCAGGTCGACCACGCCGCGTGGCAGCAGCACCGGCGCCACCTGCGGCACCCGGCGCGCATAGGCCTCGGCCTGGGCGAAGTCGAACAGCCGGATGCCCGGCGTGATCAGCAGCATGCGCACGATCGGCGACTCCGGTGCCGACACCAGCGCCAGCGCATCGAGCCGGCCGTCGAGCAGCGCCATCACCGCCGGCGTGGTCGGCAGCTGCGACAGCGGCAGCTTCGCCGGCTCCAGCCCGTTGGCGATCAGCAGCCGATGCATCAGATGCGTGATGCCGCTGCCCTCCTGGCCGACGTTGAGCCGCCATTCGGCGATCTGCGACAGGCTCTCCAGCCGCTCGCCGCCGAGCCGGGCGCGGGCGCTGTCCTCGCGGTAGAAGATCCAGACCGGCTCGCGGAACAGCGCGCCCAGGCTGAGCAGCTCGTCGGGCGCACGGTCCTCGTCGCCGCTGCGCAGCATGTCGGCGCCGCCCTGCACGAAGGCGGCATCGACCTCGCCGCTGCGCAGCAGCGCCAGGTTGTCGAGCGCGCCGCGGGTGGCGCGCAGCTCGACCTCGATGCCCTGGCGGGCCAGCGCGTCCCGGTAGAGCCGGCCGAACTCGGCATAGGCGCCCTGGGCGCCGCCGGTGGCCAGCACCATGCGCTGCGGCGGAATCGGATCCAGCACCCGGTAGGCCAGCCAGAACAGGCCGATGGCCAGCAGCAGCACTGGCCCGCCGGTCAGCAGCAGATCGCGCAGCGACAGCAGCGCGCTGCGCAGTTGCAGCCTCATCGCCGCTCCTTTCGGTGCCGCCAGAGCAGCTCGGCGCTGAAGATCAGGCAGGCGGCCCAGATGATCATGAATCCCTGGGCGCGGCCGCCGGCGAAGGGCTCGCCGAAGACCCACACGCCCAGCGCGAGCTGCAGCGTCGGGCCGATGTACTGCAGCATGCCCAGCAGGCTCAGCGGAATGCGCCGCGCGCCGCCGGCGAACAGCAGCAGCGGGATGGCGGTCAGCGGCCCGGCCGCCAGCAGCAGCATCTGCTGGTGCAGCGGCACCTGCGTCAGGCTGTCCTGGCCTTGTGCCACCGCCCACAGCAGGCCGGCGATGGCCAGCGGGCCCAGCAGGATCGTCTCCAGCGTCAGGCCTTCCAGCGCCCCCAGCGAGGCGGTCTTGCGCAGCAGCCCGTAGCTGGCGAAGCTGGCCGCCAGCGCCAGCGCGATCCAGGGTGCCGCGCCCTGCGTCCAGGTCAGCCAGATCACGCCCGCGGCGGCGATGGCCACCGCCAGCCACTGCGCCGGCCGCAGCCGCTCCTTCAGCACCAGCCAGCCGGTCAGCACATTGACCAGCGGCGAGATGAAGTAGCCCAGGCTGGACTCCACCACCCGGCCTTGCGAGACCGCCCAGATGTAGATGAACCAGTTGGCCGCGATCAGCAGCGCGCTGGCGATGAAGCGCTGCATGACCGCCCGGTCGGCCAGCGCCGGGCGCAGCCAGCTCCACTGGCGTCGCATGCCCAGCACCCCGACCAGGAACAGCAGCGACCAGACGATGCGGTGCCCCAGCACCTCCAGCGCGCCCACGCCCTGAAGCAGCCGGAAATACAGCGGAAACAGTCCCCAGATGACATAGGCCGCAGCGGCCTGGAGGATGCCGGCGCGCATCAGTCGCCGTGTTCTTGAACTTGCATGAGCGCGAGGATAACCGCCGGCCCGCTTCATGTCCGGGCCGCTTGAAACCGGCAGAATCGACCTCATCCGTTCCTTGCCTTCGACTGTCCGCCCATCATGAAGACGTTCCGGTCTGCCCCTTTCCCGCTCATGGCCACTGCGACGCCCGGTCTGGCGGCGCTGCTGCTGTCGGCCTCGCTGCTGGCGCCGACGGCGGTCTGCGCCCGGGAGAGCGCCCAGGCCGCGCCGCGTGCGGTCGCGCCGCGCGGTGCGCTGCTGAGCGAGGAGCAGGCGGTGGTGAGCCTGTTCGAGCAGTCCTCGCCCTCGGTGGCCTACATCACCACCGAGACGGTGCAGCGCGGCGTCTTCGGCGGCGCCGAGGTCAGCCAGGGCGCCGGCTCGGGCTTCGTCTGGGACGCCTCGGGCCATGTGGTCACCAATTTCCATGTGGTCAAGGGCGCGCGGCGGGTGTTCGTGCAGCTCGACGCCGGCAAGCCCATCGAGGCCGAGCCGATCGGCGGCGCGCCGGAATACGATCTGGCGGTGCTGCGGCTCAAGAACGTGCCCAGGACCCTGCGCCCGGTGCCGCTGGGCTCGTCGCGCGACCTGCGCATCGGCCAGACCGTCTACGCCATCGGCAACCCCTTCGGCCTGCAGCGCACGCTGACCAAGGGCCTGGTGAGCGCGCTCGACCGCGAGCTGCCGACCGCCAACTTCCGCGAGGTGGCCGGCGTGATCCAGACCGACGCGGCGATCAATCCCGGCAACTCGGGCGGGCCGCTGCTCGACAGCGCCGGTCGGCTGATCGGCGTCAACACCGCGATCCGCTCGGCCAGCGGCAGCTCGTCGGGCATCGGCTTCGCGATTCCGGTCGATCTGGTCAACCGGGTGGTGCCTTCGCTGATCAACCGCGGCCAGGCGCCGCTGCCGGGCATCGGCGTCACGCCGATCTCGCCCGACCAGGTGGCGCGCGCCGGCATCTCGGGCGTGGTGCTGGGCGCGGTGGGCCGGGGCACACCGGCGGCCTCGGCCGGCCTGCAGCCCTACAACCCGCAGACCGGCGATCTGGGCGACGTGATCGTCGGCGTCAACGGCCGCCCGGTGCAGACGCTGTCGACCTTCGTCGGCGAGCTGGAGCGCGCCGGCATCGACGCGACCGTCGAGCTGACGGTGCGCCGCGGCGAGAAGGAGCGCCGGGTGCGGGTGAAGGTGATCGATCTGCGGGGGTGAGCTGCTGGCGTTCCCTCAAGGGGGATCCTGCATCACCCGCGCCAAGCGCTGATCCAGCGTCAACAACCGGGCGCCGCAGACGCGGGCCGTGGCGGCAACGATGGCATCCGGCAATTTCAGCCCACCATGGCGGCGCAGCCGGATGGCCTCGCTCTCGATGTCGTCGCTGAGGCGAACCACTTCGCAGCAGGACAGGAACGCCCGGACTGCTGCATCAGCGCGAGCGCCGGCTCCGCGCCCTTGAGCAGGCCGATGACCACATTGGTATCGAGCAGATGATCAATCCCACTCACGGCGCATCGCCTCCTGCACGGCCTGCGGATCGCCGTTCCAGTTCGGCGAGTCCTTGAGCATCCCGGCGAACTGCTGCCAGTCGCCTGTCGCCGGTGCGGGGGCCGTCGAGGCGGGGCGCAGACCGACCGCCGCGGCGAGCGGCAGCCGGACGATGACCAGATGTTCATCCTCCTGGAACTGCACCGGCTCCAGCGGAATGATCTGACCCGCGCGGCAGATGGCTTCGATGGCCTGGTACATGGCGAGCACCTCCAAAGGGCAGTGGAAAGACCGATGCGCTATCTTGGCATCGAAGGGCCAGGGCTCAGCCCAGCGCGTCGAGCAGCTCCGTCTCGAACTCGATCTGGCTGCGGTTGTGCTGCAGCACCGCGCCGTCGACCAGGAAGGTGTCCTCGACCCGCTCGCCCAGCGTGCTGATCTTGGCCAGCTGCAGGTTGATCTGGTGGCGCGCCAGCACCCGGGCGATGCTGTAGAGCAGGCCGGAGCGGTCGCTGGCCGAGACCGACAGCACCCAGCGCTGCGCCCGTTCGTCCGGGCGCAGCTGCACCCGAGGCGAGATCGGGAAGGACTTGACCCGGCGCGACAGCCGGCCCCGGCTGGGCTCGGGCAGCGGGCCTTCCTCGGTCAGGGTGGCCATCAGCTGGTGCTCGACCAGCGCGATCAGGTCGCGGTAGGCCTGGTCGAAGAAGGGCGTGATGACCTGGAAGGTGTCGAGCGCGTAGCCGGCGCGGGTGGTGTGCACCCGGGCGTCGAGAATGCTGAACTGCGCCGCGTCGAAGTAGCCGCAGATGCGCGCGAACAGGTCCTGGCGGTCGGGGGCGTAGACCAGCACCTGCAGCCCTTCGCCGACCGGCGAGAGCCGTGCGCTGACCAGCGGCTGCGGCGTGTCGGCGCGGCGGTTCAGCGCCCTCGCGTGCCAGGCGATCTCGTTGCTGTCGTGGCGGGCGAAGTAGTTGAGGTCGAGCGTCTTCCACAGCGCCTCCTCGGCGCCGGGCAGCATCGAGTGCAGCGCCAGCAGCTGGCGGGATTCCTGCTTGCGCAGCTCGATCTCGGCGTCCATCTGCGGCTTGGCGCCGCCCAGCGCGCGCAGCGTGGCGCGGAACAGGTCCTCGAGCAGCTTGCCCTTCCAGGCGTTCCAGACCTTCGGGCTGGTGCCGCGGATGTCGGCCACCGTCAGCAGGTAGAGCGCCGTGAGACGACGCGGATCCTTGACATGGCTGGCGAAGGCGTCGATCACGTCCGGGTCCGACAGATCCTCCTTCTGCGCGACCCGCGACATCGTCAGATGCTCCTTGACCAGGAACTCGATCAGCCGGGCGTCGTCCCGGGCGATGCGGTGGTCGCGGCAGAAGCGCCGCACCTCGACCGCGCCGAGGTCGGAGTGGTCGCCGCCGCGGCCCTTGGCCACGTCATGGAAGAGCGCGGCCACATACAGCAGCCAGGGCTTGTCCCAGTGCGCGGCCAGCTGCGAGCAGAACGGGTACTCGTGGGTGTGCTCGGCGATGAAGAAGCGGCGCACATTGCGCAGCACCATCATGATGTGCTGGTCCACGGTGTAGACGTGGAACAGGTCGTGCTGCATCTGGCCGACGATCTTGCGGAACACCCAGAGGTAGCGCCCGAGCACCGAGGTGTCGTTCATCAGCCGGAAGACATGGGTCTGGCCCTGCGGCTGCTGCAGGATCTCCATGAAGGTGGCGCGGTTGACCGGATCGGCGCGGAACTTCGCGTCCATCAGCTCGCGGGCGTTATAGAGCGCTCGCAGCGTGCGCGCCGACAGGCCCTTGCAGCCATGGCTGCGCTGGAAGACCAGGAAGGTCTGCAGGATGGCGTGCGGGTCGCGCTGGTAGAGATCGTCGCTGGCCACCTCGATCAGGCCGCCGCGGTCGAAGAAGCGGGCGTCGATCGGCCGCATCGGCGCATCGCGCGAGCCCGACACATGCTCCTCGATGCCCAGCATCAGGATCTGGTTGAGCTGCACCACCGCCTTGGCCGCCCAGTAGTAGCGCCGCATCAGCGCCTCGCTGGCGCGCCGCTCCGGGGTGGAGGCGTAGCCGAAGCTCTCGGCCACCGCGGTCTGCAGGTCGAAGACCAGACGGTCCTCGCGCCGGCCGGCGATGGTGTGCAGCCGCGCGCGGATCAGGCGCAGCAGGCCCTCGTTGCGCTGCAGCTGCGTGGCCTCGAAGCGGGTGATCAGGCCCTTCTTCACCAGCTCGGCCCAGGAGCGGCCCAGACCGGCGCCCTGTGCCACCCAGCGCACCACCTGCAGGTCGCGCAGGCCGCCCGGGCTTTCCTTGCAGTTGGGCTCGAGCGAATATGGGGTGTTCTCGTACTTCACATGGCGCTGCTGCATCTCGAGCGTCTTGGCGCGCAGGAAGGCGGCCGGGTCGAGCACGTCGGCGGTCCAGCGCCTGAACTGGTCGAAGAGCTTGCGGGTGCCGCAGAGAAAGCGCGCCTCCAGCATCGCGGTCTGCACCGTCACGTCGGCCTGCGCCTCGGCGACGCACTCGTCGACGGTGCGCACGCTCGAGCCGATCTCCAGGCCGATGTCCCAGCAGGCGGTGATGAAGGCCTCGATGCCGGCGCGGCGCGGGTCGGGCGTGGCATCGGGGTCGAGCGCCTGGCCGTGCGGCTCGGCCATGTCGTCGGGCAGCAGCACCAGCACGTCGACATCCGAGTGCGGGTAGAGCTCGCCGCGGCCATAGCCGCCGACGGCCACCAGCGCCGCGCCGCGCGGCAGATCGCCCTGCTGCCACAGCTGGGTGATCACGCCGTCGACATGCTGGCTGATCTGGCGCACCAGCTGCGAGGCCGCCGGCACGGTGGCCGGGCCGTCGCGGAACTGGCGGATCAGGGTCTGCTTGCCTTCGCGCATCAGCCGGCGCAGCTCGGCCACCGGCAGCACGTCGGAGACGTCGCTGCGACGTTCGGACAGACGCATCCCCACGCTCAGCAGCGGGTGGTGGTGACGAAGTCGGGCAGCGGCGGGCTGCCGTCCGACAGGGTCAGCACCTCGTAGCCGGTCTCGGTGACGACGACGGTGTGCTCCCACTGCGCCGACAGCGAGCGGTCCTTGGTGACGATGGTCCAGCCGTCGCCGCCTTCCTTGATCTCGCGCCGGCCGGCGTTGACCATCGGCTCGATGGTGAAGATCATGCCGGGCTTGAGCTCGTCGAGCGTGCCGGGGCGGCCGTAGTGCAGGATCTGCGGTTCCTCGTGGAACTTGCGGCCGATGCCGTGGCCGCAGAACTCGCGCACCACCGACAGGCCCTGGTTCTCGACGAAGGTCTGGATGGCGTTGCCGATGTCGCCCAGCCGGGCGCCCGGCCTGACCTTCAGGATGCCCTTCCACATCGCGTCGTAGGTGAGCGCGCACAGGCGCTTGGCCGCAATCGAGCCTTCGCCGACCACGAACATGCGGCTGGTGTCGCCGTGCCAGCCGTCCTTGATGACGGTGATGTCCAGGTTGACGATGTCGCCGTTCTTCAGCGGCTTGTCGTTCGGGATGCCGTGGCAGATCACCTGGTTGACCGAGGTGCAGATCGACTTCGGATACGGCTTGTAGCCCGGCGGCTGGTAGTTCAGCGGCGCAGGAATGGCCTTCTGCACGTTCACGATGTGGTCGTGAGCGATGCGGTCGAGCTCGTTGGTGGTCACGCCCGCGCGGACGTGCGGGCCGAGAATGTCCAGGACTTCGGAGGCGAGGCGGCAGGCCGTGCGCATCGCCTCGATGTCTGCGGCGGTCTTGATCGTGATCGACATGGTGGGCGATTATCGCATCCATGGACAACATCGATACCCTGGTGGTCGGCGCGGGCGTGGTGGGGCTGGCCGCGGCGCGCGCGCTGGCGCAGGCCGGCCGCGAGGTGGTGATCGCCGAGGCGCGCGAGGCCTTCGGCACCGTCACCAGCGCACGCAGCAGCGAGGTGATCCACGCCGGCCTCTATTACCCGACCGGTTCGCTCAAGGCGCGGCTGTGCGTGCGCGGGCGCGATCTTCTGTATGCCTTCTGCGCCGGGCGCGGCATCGCGCACCGGCGCTGCGGCAAGCTGATCGTCGCCACGTCCGAGGCGCAGCTCGGCCGGCTCGACGCGCTGCAGGCCCAGGCGCAGGCCAACGGCGTGCACGATCTGCAGCGTCTGAGCGCCGAGCAGGCGCGCGAGATGGAACCCGCGCTGGCCTGCGTGGCCGCGCTGTGGTCGCCCTCGACCGGCATCGTCGACAGCCACGGCCTGATGCTGGCGCTGCTGGCCGACGCCGAGGCCGCCGGCGCGGTGCTGGCGCTGAAGTCGCCGGTGCAGGCCATCGAGGCGATCGACGCCGGTCGCGGCGGCTACCGGGTGACGATCGCCGGCGAGACGCTGCAGGTGCGCCGGCTGGTCAATGCCGCCGGGCTGGCGGCGCCCGATCTGGCCGCGCGCCTGCAGGGGCGCCCGCCGGGCGCGCCGCGGCCGCCCGAGGCGCATTTCTGCAAGGGCAGCTATTTCACCTTCGCGGGCCGCGCGCCGTTCTCGCGGCTGATCTACCCGGTGCCGGAGGCCGCCGGCCTGGGCGTGCATGTCACGCTGGACCTGGGCGGACAGATGCGCTTCGGCCCGGATGTCGAGTGGCTGGACATCCCATCCGAGGCGCAGATCGACTACCAGGTCGATGCGCGCCGCCAGGCCGGCATGGCCGAGGCGATCCGGCGCTACTGGCCGGGCCTGCCCGAGGGTGCGCTGCAGCCCGGCCACGCCGGCGTGCGGCCGAAGATCTCGGGGCCGCAGGCGCCGTCGGCCGACTTCCGCATCGACACCGAGGCGGTGCACGGCCTGCACGGGCTGGTCGAGCTGCTGGGCATCGAGTCGCCCGGGCTGACCGCCTCGCTGGCGATCGGCGAACAGGCCGCGGCCGCACTGGGCGACGCACTCCACTAGAATCCCGGACTTGTCTCACGGTCCGGCCGCCGGCCGGGCCCGCGCTGGCCGCGGCATCGCGCAGCCCGCCGACCCCACCGCATCAACAGCCCTTCGGGACTCACACGCGTGTCTTCCTCCTCCCCCAAGCACCTCCAGCATTTCGAGGGCGGCAACGCCCTTTCCGCCTTCCGCGCCCAGGCGCTGCTGCCGCGCCTGCAGGCCGTCAGCGCCCGCATCGTCGGCGTGTCGGCCCGCCATGTGCACTGGGTCTGGAGCGACACCGCGCTCGACGCGGCCGCCACCGACAAGCTCGCCGCGCTGCTGACCTATGGCGACGCCGCCGAGACCTCGGCCGAGGGCGAACTGGTGGTGGTGATGCCGCGCCTGGGCACCGTGTCGCCGTGGGCCTCCAAGGCCACCGACATCGCCCACAACTGCGGCCTGGACATCCACCGCGTCGAGCGCGTCACCGAGTTCCGCCTGCAGCTCAAGTCCGGCCTGATCGACGCGCTCAAGGGCGGCGCCAGGCCGCTCTCGCGCGAGGAGCTGCAGGCCTGCGCGATGCTGCTGCATGACCGCATGACCGAGTCGGTCGCCTTCGAGCGCGAGGCCGGCCGCCACCTGTTCGACGTCCAGACGGCCGAGCCGCTGGCCCATGTCGACGTGATCGGCCAGGGCCGCGCGGCGCTGGAAGTCGCCAACAAGGACTTCGGCCTGGCGCTGTCGGACGACGAGATCGACTACCTGGTCAAGGCCTTCACCGAGCTCAAGCGCAACCCCAGCGACGTCGAGCTGATGATGTTCGCGCAGGCCAACTCCGAGCACTGCCGCCACAAGATCTTCAACGCCGACTTCACCATCGACGGCGAGCGCCAGCCGCTGTCGATGTTCGGCATGATCCGCAACACGGAAAAGCTCGCGCCGCAGTCGACCGTCATCGCCTACAGCGACAACGCCGCGGTGATGGAAGGCGGCCCGGTCGAGCGCTGGCTGCCGCAGGGCTACACCAATGCGCCGCAGTACGGCGCACGCGCCGAGACCGCGCATGTGCTGATGAAGGTCGAGACGCACAACCACCCGACCGCCATCTCGCCGTTCCCGGGCGCCTCCACCGGCGCCGGCGGCGAGATCCGCGACGAGGGCGCGACCGGCCGCGGCTCCAAGCCGAAGGCAGGTCTCACCGGCTTCCATGTCTCGAACCTGAACCTGCCCGGCACGAACGAGCCGTGGGAGAACGATGCCGTCGGCAAGCCCGAGCACATCGCGAGTCCCCTGCAGATCATGACCGAGGGCCCGCTGGGCGGCGCGGCGTTCAACAACGAGTTCGGCCGCCCGAACCTGGCCGGCTACTTCCGCGTCTTCGAGCAGACGGTGGCTGGCGTGCGCCGCGGCTACCACAAGCCGATCATGATCGCCGGCGGCCTGGGCACGATCAGTGCCGGCCAGACCGACAAGCTGCCCTTCGGCGCCGGCACCCTGCTGGTGCAGCTCGGCGGCCCGGGCATGCGCATCGGCATGGGCGGCGGCGCCGCCTCGTCGATGGCCGCGGGCACCAACACCGCCGCGCTCGACTTCGATTCGGTGCAGCGCGGCAACCCCGAGATCCAGCGCCGCGCGCAGGAGGTGATCAACCACTGCTGGGCGCTGGGCGCGACCAACCCGATCATGGCCATCCATGATGTCGGCGCGGGCGGCATCTCCAACGCCTTTCCCGAGCTGGTCGACGGTGCGGGCAAGGGCGCGACCTTCGACATCCGCAAGGTGCCGCTGGAGGAGACCGGCCTGGCGCCGAAGGAGATCTGGTGCAACGAGAGCCAGGAGCGCTATGTCCTGGCGGTGAACCCGGACCTGCTGCCGCTGTTCGACGAGATGTGCCGCCGCGAGCGCGCGCCCTACGCGGTGGTGGGCATCGCCACCGACGACCGCGAGCTGATCCTCGAGGACGGCCCCGGCGGCGAGCGCCCGATCGACATGCCGATGGACGTGCTGCTGGGCAAGCCGCCCAAGATGCACCGTGACGTCACCCGCGTCGCGCGCACCGAGCAGCCGCTCGACCTCACCGGCGTGAACCTCGACGAGGTGGCGCTGAGCGTGCTGCGTCACCCGACGGTGGCCTCCAAGCGCTTCCTGATCACCATCGGCGACCGCACCGTGGGCGGCATGAGCCACCGCGACCAGATGGTGGGCCCGTGGCAGGTGCCGGTGGCCGACTGCGCGGTCACGCTGGCCGACTACGCCGGCTTCCGCGGCGAGGCGATGTCGATGGGCGAGCGCACCCCGCTGGCCTCGCTGGATGCGCCGGCCTCCGGCCGCATGGCCGTCGCCGAAGCCATCACCAACCTGCTGGCCGCGCCGATCGAGCTGTCGCGCGTGAAGCTCTCGGCCAACTGGATGGCCGCCTGCGGCGAGGCCGGCGAGGACGCCGCGCTCTACGACACCGTCAAGGCGGTCGGCATGGAGCTGTGCCCGGCGCTGGGCATCGGCATCCCGGTCGGCAAGGATTCGCTGTCGATGCGCACCAGGTGGAGCGACCAGGGCGAAACCAAGCAGGTCGTGGCCCCGGTCTCGCTGGTCGTCACCGCCTTCGTCACGCTCGACGATGTGCGCGGCACGCTGACGCCGCAGCTCAAGACCGACACCCCGGCGGGCCTGGACACCACGCTGATCCTGATCGACCTCGGCCAGGGCCGGAACCGCATGGGCGGCTCGATGCTGGCGCAGGTGCTCGGCCAGTTCGGCGACACCGTGCCGGACGTGGACGATCCGGCCCAGCTCAAGGCGCTGGTCGCGGTGGTCAACGAGCTGCGCGCGGCCGGCAAGCTGCTGGCCTACCACGACCGCAGCGACGGCGGCCTGTGGGCGGCTGCCTGCGAGATGGCCTTTGCCGGCCATGTCGGCGTGAGCCTGAACGTCGACCTGCTGGTCACCGAGGGCGACGGCATCAGCGACAGCCGCGCCGACATGGGCGACTCGAAGAACTGGGCCGCCCAGGTCGGCGAGCGTCGCAACGAGCTGACGCTCAAGGCGCTGTTCAACGAGGAACTCGGCGTCGTGCTGCAGGTTGCCACCGCCGACCGCGACGAGGTGATCCGCACGCTGCGCGCGCACGGCCTGAGCCGCCACAGCCATGTCGTCGGCAAGACCAACAACCGCCGTGCGGTCGAGGTCTGGCGCGACGCCAAGACGGTGTTCAGCGCGCCGCTGCAGCAGCTGCACCAGGCCTGGGACGAGGTGAGCTGGCGCATCAGTGCGCAGCGCGACAACCCGGCCTGCGCCGACAGCGAGCACGCCGCCGCAGGCGCGCCGGACGACACCGGCCTGCATGTCGCGCTGAGCTTCGACGCCAGCGAGGATGTCGCCGCGCCCTTCATCGCCAAGACCCGTCCGAAGGTGGCGATCCTGCGCGAGCAGGGCGTCAACTCGCATGTCGAGATGAGCTACGCGATGGCGCAGGCCGGCTTCGACACCTTCGACGTGCACATGAGCGACCTGCAGGCAGGCCGCGCGCGCCTCGAGCAGTTCCACGGTCTGGTCGCCTGCGGCGGCTTCTCGTATGGCGACACGCTCGGCGCCGGCGAGGGCTGGGCGCGCTCGGTGCTGTTCAACCCGCTGCTGGCGGAGCAGTTCACCACCTTCTTCCAGCGCCAGGACACCTTCGCGCTGGGCGTGTGCAACGGCTGCCAGATGATGGCCGCGCTCAGCCCGATCATCCCGGGCGCGCAGGACTGGCCGAAGTTCACCCGCAACAAGAGCGAGCAGTTCGAGGCCCGCCTGTCGCAGGTCGAGATCCTCGAGAGCCCGTCGATCTTCTTCCAGGGCATGGCCGGCAGCCGCCTGCCGATCGCCGTCGCCCATGGCGAAGGCTTCGCGGACTTCTCGCAGCGTGGCGATGCGGCCAGGGTCCACCGCGCGATGCGCTTCGTCGATTCGGCGGGTCGTCCGACCGAGGCCTATCCGGCCAACCCGAACGGCAGCCCGGACGGCCTGACCTCGGTCACCACCGCCGATGGCCGCTTCACCGTGCTGATGCCGCACCCGGAGCGGGTCTTCCGCAACGTGCAGCTGAGCTGGACCTCGGGCGACGTGTCGGCGCGCAGCCCGTGGGCGCGCATGTTCGGCAACGCGCGCCGCTGGGTCGGCTGAAGACCGCAGAGCGCAGCACCCGCACGGGTCTCGAGCCCGTGCCCGCCAACGACCAAGGGGCCGGCACCGTCAGGTGGCCGGCCCCTTGTGCGTCGGGGAGTTCGGAAAAGGGTGGGCTGGAGTGGTGGAGGGCGGGCCGGCGCGCGGCTGTCCTCAGTGATCCTGGGGCAGAGGCCGGCCTTCGGTCGTGCTGCGGTGGGCCTGGATCGCTGCGCGCACCACCTGCGCTGCACCATCGGCGCATTCGGGGAGCTGCTCGACGCGGTCCTGCTCGATGGCCTGCAGCACGATCTCGGTCAGAGCGCCGACGATCGCGTTGGCCTGCCAGGCGGCGGCATCACCTTCGGCCTGCTGAGGCAGATCGGCGATCAGGTCCGCGAGCTGGCGATGCACCTTGCGGCGCGCCTGCAGGCCCTCGGAGCCGACCGCCAGCACATCGATGAAGAGCGTGCGCATCAGCAGCGGATTGGCGGCCAGGTGGCCGAAGTAGGCCTTGACCGCCTGATCCACCCGCGTCGTCCAGTCCTGGGACGGCTCGATGGCTTTCGACAGCGAGCTGATGCTGCGCTGGCTGGCATTCTCGTAGAGCGCGATCAGGCACTCCTGCTTGGTCCGGAAGTGCTCGTAGAACGTTCGCTTCGACACCCTGGCCGCGGTGGCGATGTCGGCGATGGTGGTGTCTGCATACCCCTTGGTGGCGACGCAGCGCGCCATGCCCTCGAGGAGACGAGTACGGTGGTCCAGTGAAGAAGAGATTATGGCTGTTTGCTCGATCATGGGGCTTCCCCTCTGCCCAATCGTACTTGAGCTTTCCTGCTTGAAAGCAGAAAAAATGATAAAAAAGGGTACCTATCATTACCAAAGACTACCGAATCTGTGTGGTCGATAGCAATGAAAGGCTTCGTGACGAACTTGGCGTCACGAAGTCTCAAGTCTCGGAGCGCAAGGGTGACAGCAAAGCAGCGAAGTGGTACGGCTCTTACCCGTTTATTTGATTTTGTTTCTTGCTGCTTTGGAATGAATCCGTTCCATTCAGGCGAAATATTCATCCTGGCGCAGATAACGCCACTGTCCGACCGGCAGATGGCCCAGCGGAACGCTGCCGATGCGCACCCGCTTCAGGCCGACGACCTTCAGGCCGACCGCCTCGCACATGCGTCGGATCTGACGTTTCCTGCCTTCACGCAGCACGAAACGCAGTTGATCTTCGTTCTGCCAGCTGACCTTGCAGGGACGAAGCTGCTTGCCGTCCAGACTCAGGCCGTGGTTGAGCAGCGCCAGGTCCTCGTCGCGCAGGCGGCCCTCGCGGGTGTATTCGACCCGGACCAGATATTCCTTTTCCACCTCGGATTCATCGCCGATCAGCTGGCGGGCGACCCGGCCGTCCTGGGTCAATACCAGCAGACCGACAGAATCGATGTCGAGCCGGCCGGCCGGAGCGAGGTTTCGCAGATGGCCCGGATGCCAGCGCAGACCGGAACGATCCTCCGCCCACTGATTTTCCGGACGAATCAGCGCAACGGCTGGCTCATACCCGTCCTCGGCCTGGCCGCTGACATGACCGATCGGCTTGTTCAGCAGGATGGTGACGCGACGGGCCTGTTCCTTGTGCGCCCGTTCATCCACCTCGATGCGGTCGCCGGGTTGCACGCGCTGACCCAGCACCGCCGGCTCGCCGTTGACGCTGACCCAGCCGGCCTCGATCCATTCGTCGGCCTCGCGGCGCGAGGCCAGGCCGAGCGCGGTCATGCGCTTGGATAGGCGCTCGCCGTCCTGCTCGGGCCGTGCAGGGGCGGTGGCGGCTGCAGCCGCTTCCACCATCTGCCGGGCCAGCTGCGGGTTGGCCACGCTGCGCAGCGGCCGTGCGGCGGGATCGCGCTGCACGGGCGGGCGATCCTGGCGCTGCTGCGGGCGGCCGGTGTCCGGATTGCGGCTGGCGCGCTCAAGAATCTGGCGCGCACGCTCGGCATTGCCGACGCTGCGCAGCGGCGAGGCCGGGGCCTCGATGCCCGGACGACCCGGGCGTGCGGCACGCGGATCGCGGCGATCGCCATGGCGCGGATCTTCGCGGCGGGGCTCTCGTCGGGCGTCGTGACGTGGATCCTGACGGGGATCGCGCCGAGCCTCGCGGGGATCGCGGCCGCCACGGGCCTCGCGCGGGTCACGCGGGTCGCGCGAATCGCGGGCGTCGCGCGGGCCGGGTCGGCCCCCTGGGCGGCGCTCGTCCTGCCAGCGCGGCGTCTCGGACGGGGCCGGGCGCCGGGCCAGCTCCTCGGCCTGGCGGGCGCGCTGCTCCTGGGCCTCGGCCAGCGTCGGGCGCTGGCGCATGCCGCTGCTGCGCAGCGGCCGGTTGCGGGAGGAGGGGATGTCGGCGCCGGCGCCGGGTTTCTTTTTCAGTGTGAGCGTGACCATGTCGTGTTTTGACAGCCTGACCTGAAGCTGGGCAGAAGGGAGCCGCCACAGGCCTGTGCTATCTTCAATCGCAGTATTGAACAACAGAGAGATGCCCCGTCAATCGGGGCGTTTTCTTGTCCGAGCCTCAGGAAAGGGTTGATTGCGTGGATATCGTGATGTTGTTGAAGGCGGCGGTGATGGGCATCGTCGAGGGGTTGACCGAGTTCCTGCCGATCTCGAGCACCGGCCACCTGATCCTGGCCGGCCAGCTGCTCGGCATGCAGGACCACATGAGCGAGGCCACCGTCAAGGTCTTCGACATCGCCATCCAGACCGGTGCGATCTTTGCGGTCATCCTGGTCTACTGGCAGCGTCTGTCAGGGACCGTCACCCATCTGGGCAGCAGCCGTGACGCGCGCCGCTTCGCGCTGAACGTGCTGATCGGCTTCCTGCCGGCGGTGGTGCTGGGCCTGCTGATCGGCAAGATGGTCAAGGCCCATCTGTTCACGCCCATCATCGTCGCTTCCGCCTTCATCGTCGGCGGCCTGATCATCCTGTGGGCCGAGCGCCGTCCGGCCAGCGCGGTGAGGGTGCACTCGGTCGACGACATGACGGCGCTGGATGCGCTGAAGGTCGGCCTGGTGCAGTGCTTCGCGATGATTCCCGGCACCAGCCGCTCGGGCTCGACCATCATCGGCGGCATGCTGATGGGCCTGTCGCGCCAGGCCGCGACCGACTTCAGCTTCTTCCTCGGCATTCCGACGCTGATCGGCGCCGGCGCCTACAGCCTGCTGAAGGAGCGCGAGCACCTGTCGATGGCCGACGCGCCGATGTTCCTCGTCGGCCTGGTGTTCTCCTTCCTGTCGGCCTGGCTGTGCGTGCGCTGGCTGCTGAAGTATGTCGCGACGCACGACTTCGTGCCCTTCGCCTGGTACCGGATCGGCTTCGGTCTGCTGATCCTGGTGACCTCCTACACGGGCGTGGTCAACTGGACCGAGTGAAGACCAGATCCCAGACGCCGTGGCCGAGCTTCAGGCCACGGTTCTCGAACTTGGTCAGCGGCCGGTAGTCCGGCTTCGGCGCATAGCCCTCGGCGGTGTTGGCCAGCTGCGGCTCGGCCGACAGCACCTCCAGCATCTGCTCGGCATAGGGCTGCCAGTCGGTCGCGCAGTGCAGATAGCCGCCCGGCGCCAGCCGGGTGACCAGGCGGGCGACGAACTCCGGCTGGATCAGCCGGCGCTTGTTGTGCTTCTTCTTGTGCCACGGATCGGGAAAGAAGATGTGCACGCCGGCGAGCTGGCCCGGCGCGATCATGTGCTCGAGCACCTCGACCGCGTCGTGCTGGACGATGCGCAGGTTGCCCAGCTCGCGCTCGTCGATCAGCTTGAGCAGCGCGCCCACGCCGGGCGTGTGCACCTCGACGCCGAGAAAGTCGGTGTCAGGGCGGTTCGCGGCGATCTCCGCGGTGGCCCCGCCCATGCCGAAGCCGATCTCCAGCACCAGCGGCGCGCTGCGGCCCCAGACGGCTGCGGCGTCGAGCGGCTCGGCGCGGTAGGGCAGGCAGAAGCGCGGGCCGAGTTCCTCGAGCGCACGGATCTGGCCGGTGCCCATGCGGCCGGCGCGCACCACGAAGCTGCGGATCGCGCGGCGCGGTGCGCCTTCGGTGGAGGTGTCGTCGGCATCCGTGCCGATCGGTTCGAGGGGGGGCTGGGAGTCGTTCATGGAATGCGAAGCGCCGCATGCGACAGTGCGGCGCGTGAATATTTCAAGATGAAACCCCGGAAACAGGGGCTTTCAACACTGGACAGGAAGAAACCGGCGATATTGACCTGTCGGGGGTCATTCGGGCCGGCTAGGCTCAGAGGATGCGCGATTCTGCACCAAGCCCGGACCGGCCCGGGCACGATGACGCTGCCGCCGGACTTCTCGACCGCCGTCGCTGCCTGGGCCGTCTGGCCGCTCTGGCGCTGGCCGGCGGTGCTGTCCCGGCCAGCGCGGCCCGGCGCCGCCCGGGCCGGGACAGCGCCGCAGCCAGCCTGCCGGCACCGGTCGACCAGCTGCCCGCGGTGCTGCGGCAGGCGCTCGAGTCCAGCGGTCTGCCGCTGGAGAGCTTCGGCCTGCACGCGCAGCCGCTCGATGGCGGCGAGGCGCTGCTGTCCTGGCAGGCCGCGCGGCCCTTCGTGCTGGCCTCGACCTCGAAGCTGCTGACCTCGATGGCGGCGCTGGACCTGCTCGGTCCGGCCTACTGCTGGCGCACCCGCGCCTACCTGAGCGGTCCGCTGACCCAGGGCCGGCTGCTGGGCGATCTGGTGATCCGCGGTGGTGGCGACGCGACGCTGACCAGCGCCGATCTGCTGCAGTGGTTCCGCGAGATCCAGGCCCAGGGCCTGCGCGAGGTCTGGGGCGACATCGTCATCAACCGCGAGGCCTTCCGGCTGCGGCCCGAGGATCTGGTGACCACGCCGGAGCCGACGCCGGAGCGGCCGCACCATGTTCGTCCGGATGCGCTGGCGCTCGACGCCGGCGTGGTGCGGGTGGCGCTGCGCAGCGACGCGGGCGGGCGCACCGACATCGAGGTCACCCCGCCGCTGCACGATGTGCGGCTGGTCAACAGCCTGGGGCGGGGCGGTGGCTGCGCGGCCAGCGCGGTGCTGCGCGACGATGGCTCGCAGCTGCAGCCCCAGCTGCAGGTCAGCGGTCAGTGGTCGCCACGCTGCGGCGCGCAGCAGATCCGCTTCGCGCCGGTGGGCGTGCGCGATCTGGGTGCCCGTGCCATCGAGGGCCTGTGGCTGCAGGCGGGCGGCGTGCTGCGCGGCCGGGTGGTCGAACATGACGGCGGCACCCCGACGCCTTGGCGTGTCACCGAGGCCGGTGGCGGTGCGGCGCCGTTTGCCGAGCATCTGTCGGCGCCGCTGTCGGTGCAGCTGCGCGAGATGAACAAGCGCAGCGACAACCTGATCGCACGTCATCTGATGTTGAGCCTGGCGCCGGACTTTCCCGATCGTTCGGCCACTGCCGAGGCGGCGCGGCTGCGCATGCGTGACTGGCTGCGCCGGCGCGGCGGGCTGCGCGACGAGGCGGTCGTCGGGCTGGACACCGGCTCCGGCCTGTCGCGGCTGGAGCGCGCCACGCCGCAGGCCTTCGTCCACCTGCTGCAGCGCGCGGCCCGCGGGCCGCACTGGAAGCTGCTGCAGCGCACGCTGCCGGTGGCCGGCGTGGACGGCACGCTGGAGGGGCGGCTGCGCGGCAGCGCTGCCCAGGGCCGCGCCTGGCTGAAGACCGGCACCCTGCTCGACACCCGTGGCCTGGCCGGCTGCGTGCAGACCCGGGGCGGACGCATGATCGCGGTCACGCTGCTGGCCCATCATCCGGACCAGAGCCTGATCGCCGCTGCGGTGCCGGCGCTGGATGCCTGTGTCGACTGGATCGCGCATCTGGCATAATCGCCAACCAGCCGATGTGCACCCGGGCGGGTGTAGTTCAATGGTAGAACGGCAGCTTCCCAAGCTTCATACGAGGGTTCGATTCCCTTCACCCGCTCCAGTCCTTGCCGGCCTTGCCGCCTTCTTCCTCAGCCCCTGCAGCTCTCATGGCTTCAGGGGCTGTGTCATTTTGCGAAGCATGAAGACTGTCCTGCCCCCTTCTCGCCGTGCCCTGCTGGGCGCCCTGTTCCTGACCCTGGCCGTACCGGCCCTGCCGGTCGCGGCGCATGACTTCACGGCCGGTTCGGTCGTCGTCGACCATCCGTATGCGGCACCGACACCCACAGGCGCGCGCAGCGGCGCGGTCTATTTCCGGATGCTGACGAACGAGGGCCGCCAGCCCGACCGGCTGCTGAGCGCACGCAGCCCGGTGGCTGCGCGCATCGAGATCCACGAGAGCACGATGGAGAGCGACGTGATGCGCATGCGCGCGCTGCCGGCGCTGGAGCTCGCGCCCGGCGCGGCGGTGCCGCTGCGTCACGGCGGGCGCCACCACCTGATGCTGATGGAGCTGAAGCAGCCGCTGCGCGACGGCGACCGTTTCCCGGTCACGCTGGTGTTCGAGCGCGGCGGCAGCACCGAGGTGATGGTCGACGTGCATCCGGTGCGTGCGGCCCGCAAGCCTGCGGGCGGCGCGGCGCATCACTGAACCGGGTGATCCGGCGGGCTCCTACTGGAAGGCGCGGTCGAGCCGGAAGCGGCTGACCGATCCGGTCAGCCGGCGCGCTTCGTCCTCCAGGCTGGCGGTGGCCTGGCTGGACTGCTCGGCCAGCGTGACATTGGCGTCGCCGGCCTTGGACAGCATCTCCACCGCCTCGCCGAGCTGGGCGATGCCCGAGGTCTGCGCGAAGGTGGTTTCCCAGATGTCCTTGACCAGGCGGTTCATCGTCTCGACCTGGGTGGCCATGTCGACGATGGCGCGGGCAGTGCCGGCGGCCAGATCGGTGCCGCTGCCGACCTGGCGGGTGCTGTCGGCCGCCAGCGTGCGGATCTCGCGTGCCGCCAGCGAGGAGCGCTGCGCCAGCATGCGCACCTCGGTGGCGACCACCGCAAATCCGCGGCCCTGATCCCCGGCCCGTGCGGCCTCCACCGCCGCGTTCAGCGCCAGCAGATTGGTCTGGAAGGCGATCGACTCGATCACGCCGACGATCTCGCTGACCCGTGCCGACGAGGCGGCGATGCCGCTCATCGTCTCGCTCATGCGCCCCATCGCTTCCTGGCCGCGTCGTGCCGCCGTCTCGACGCTCTCGACCAGACCGGCCGCCTGCTCGGCCGCCTGGGCGCTGTGGCTGATCATTCGCGTCACTTCGGCCAGATTGCCGCGCACATGGCCGAGCTCGTCCAGATGGCCGGCGGTGCGGCTCTTCAGGTCGAGGTTGCCGGCATGGATCTGCGCGCAGACGCTGGCCATGCGCAGGCTGCCCTGGCGCAGTTCGGACACCATGTCGCCGAGCTGGGTGCGCATGCGCTCGAGCGACTGCAGCAGCCGCGCGGTCTCGTCGCGGCCCTCGACCGCGACCTGGCGGCTCAGGTCGCCGCCGGCCACCGCCTCGGCGAGGTCGACCGCCTGGTCGAGCGGGCGGGTCACCGAGCGGGCGAGCTGCCAGCTCAGCAGTCCGAGACCCAGCACCGACAGGCCGAGCAGCAGGAGCTGCAGGCTGCGACCCCGCTCCACGGTGGCATCGAACTCGGCCATCGACTGGCTGCTCAGCGCGTTGCCGCGAACCACGGTCACATCCACCGCGGCCCGGTGCTTCAGATAGAGCGCGTGCACCACGTCCAGCTGCTGCCGGGCCGCATCCGGATCACCGGCGTCCAGGCGGACGAGCATGAGCTGCGCGGCGCCGATGAGCTCGACCGCCGCCTGATGCTGGGCGCCGAGCAGATCCTGCTCGAGACCGAAGGGTGGATTGGCCTGCCAGTGCCTGACCCGGGCCTGATATTCCTTGTCCAGTCGGGCCAGCTCGCTCTTGGCCTGAGCGGTGTCGAGCCGGCCTTCGAGCGCCTGCGACAGCAGCAGGCGCATCTCGATCAGGTACATCGGCGGGGGCAGGATGTCGGCGACCACGTCCTTGGCAACAAAGGCGCGCTGGCTGGCCTGCGACAGCCGGGATTCGCTCCACAGGCCGGTCAGCGCGCAGGCCGAGACGGCGGTGATGCCGATTGCGGCCATCGCGATCTGGCGGGTCCGGACGGACATGCTGTTCAGGAAGGTCATCGGGCGGCTATCCGTGGCAAGAGTCCTGTCCGACATCGGCGACAGGTTCTGCCCGGATGGAGCCGTTTCCATTCAAGCCATGTCCTGAGCTGCCGGACGTGGCGCAGTGTCACTGCCTCGCGGGTGCCCGAATCGGCAGATAAGAACGGGAATCGGCTGAGATTGACGCAGCCTGGTGCGGATGGCACCAGAAGTGTGCGTTTGTCTTCAGTGGCTGCCTTGACTGTCTCAGCTGCCCAGCAGCGCCGCGCGCGTCAGCAGCAGCACCTGGTCATGGCCGGCGCTGGTCTCCAGCCAGATCGCCTCGAGCTGCGGGAAGGCGGCCTCGAAATGCTCGCGCTCGTTGCCGATCTCCAGCACCAGCACCGCGTCGGGCGACATGCGCGCCGGCGCGTCCTTCAGCAGCTGGCGCACGAAGTCCATGCCGTCGCTGCCACCGGCCAGCGCAATCTGCGGCTCGGCCAGGTATTCGGGGGGCAGTGCCGCCATCGACGCGGCGTTGACATAGGGCGGGTTGCACAGGATCAGGTCGTAGGGGCCGGCCAGCGCGGGCGCGCTCAGGCCGTCGCTCTCGACCAGGCGGATGCGCCCGGCCAGGCCGTGGCGGTCGACGTTGAGGCGTGCCACCGCCAGCGCGTCCGGGGAAATGTCTGCGGCGTCGACCTCGATGTCGGGGAATGCCATCGCCGACAGCACCGCCAGGCTGCCGTTGCCGGTGCACAGGTCCAGCACCCGGCGGGTGTCGGGCGAGAGCCAGGCGTCGAGTTCGGCGCCCAGCTCGGCATCAGCCAGCAGCTCGGCGATGAAGGAGCGCGGCACGATGACGCGCTCGTCGACATGGAAGGGCACGCCCTGCAGCCAGGCCTCGCCGGTCAGGTAGGCGGCCGGACGGCGGCTGTCGATGCGGCGCTGCACCAGCGCCTCGACCTGCGCGGCGGCCTCAGGGGTCACCGCGTCGTCCGCGACCTCGTCGAGGGCGTGCAGCGGGTGGCCGAGCTGCCACAGCACCAGCCAGGCAGCCTCGTCGAAGGCGTTGGTCGTGCCGTGGCCGAAGCTCACGCCGGCGGCGTCGAGCCGCGCGGCCATCGCCTCGACGAGCTGCAGCGTGGTGAGGGATGCGGCGGCGGGAGAGGAGGAAGCGGTCGAAGTCATGCGAGCAGGCGCTCCAGCGTGCGCAGGTAGATGTCCTTGAGCGGGCCGAGCGCGGAGAGTTCGCAGTTCTCGTCGATCTTGTGGATGGTGGCGTTGACCGGGCCGAACTCGACCACCTGCGGGCAGATGCGCGCGATGAAGCGGCCGTCGGAGGTGCCGCCGCTGGTGGAGAGCTCGGTCTCCAGGCCGGTGATGTCGCGGATCGCGCCGGCCAGCGCCTCGACCAGCGGGCCCGGCCGGGTCAGGAAGGGCCGCCCGCTCAGGCTCCAGTCGAGCCGGTAGTCCAGGCCGTGGCGGTCGAGCACCTCGTGCACCCGCGCCTGCAGGCCCTCGGGCGTCGACTCGGTCGAGAAGCGGAAGTTGAAGTCGGCCACCAGCTCGCCCGGAATGACGTTGGTGGCGCCGGTGCCGGCGTTCAGGTTGGAGATCTGCCAGCTCGTCGGCGGGAAGTGGTCGTTGCCGGCGTCCCAGACGACGGCGGCCAGCTCGGCCAGCGCCGGCATCGCCAGGTGGATCGGGTTCTTCGCCAGATGCGGATAGGCGATGTGGCCCTGCACGCCGCGCACCGTCAGCCGGCCCGACATCGAGCCGCGCCGGCCGTTCTTGACCATGTCGCCCAGGCGCTCGACCGAGGTCGGCTCGCCGACGATGCAGGCGTCGAGCCGCTCGCCGCGGGCCTCCAGCCAGTCGCAGACCTTGACCGTGCCGTCGCGCGCCGGGCCTTCCTCGTCGCTGGTGAGCAGGAAGGCGATCGCGCCGCGGTGGTCGGGACGGGCGGTGACGAACTCGCGCACCGCCTCGACCATCGCCGCCAGCGAGGTCTTCATGTCGGCGCTGCCCCGGCCCCACAGGCGGCCGTCGCGGTGCGTCGGCACGAAGGGGTCGGAACTCCACAGTTCGACCGGGCCGGTGGGCACCACATCGGTGTGGCCGGCGAAGACCAGCGTCGGACCGTCGCCGCCTGTCCCGGAGCGCTTGGCCCAGAGGTTGCTGACGCGGAAGTCGTCCGGGCCGAAGGGCAGGTCGTGGCAGTCGAAGCCGAGCGGGCGCAGCTCGGCGGCGATCAGCGCCTGGCAGCCGGCGTCGTCGGGCGTGACCGAGCGGCGGGCGATGAGCTGCTCGAGCAGCGTGAGGGTGGGCAGGTGCATGGAAAAGGAAGCGGAAGCGGAGAAGGCTCAGCGCTGCTTGGCAGGAAAGGGGCGCGGCGTGAGGCCGACGGCCGCGCGGCCCGGCGGGGTGACGCCGCTCATCGGCATCGTGCCGGTTGCCGCGCCGCGGCGCGGCTCGGGCACCACGTCGAGTTCGATCTCGGTGAAGGACGGGCCGGCCTCGGCCTCGGGCTCCTCGTCGGCGCTGCGGCGTCCGGGCGCCATGTCGTTCTGCAGCCGCCACAGCAGATTGGTCGGCGAGTCGGCATGGGCCACGCCCTCGTCGCGGGTGACCAGACCCTCGGTGATCAGCCGGGCGATGTCCTGCTCGAAGGTCTGCGAGCCCTCGGCCATCAGCCGCTCCATCGCGTCCTTGACGCCGGAGAGGTTGCCCTGGTCGATCATCTCGGAGACCAGCTGGGTGTTGAGCAGCACCTCGACCGCCGGCATGCGGCCGCCCTGGGTCGAGCGCAGCAGCCGCTGCGAGACGATCGCGCGCAGGCCGGCGGCCAGATCGGACTGCAGCGCCGGCCGCGCCTCGGGCGAGTAGAACGACAGGATGCGGCCCAGCGCATGGTGGCTGTTGTTGGCATGCATCGTCGACAGCACCAGGTGGCCGGAGAGCGCATAGGACAGCGCCGCGCTCATCGTCTCGCGGTCGCGGATCTCGCCGATGAAGATGCAGTCGGGCGCCTGGCGCATCGCGTTCTTCAGGCCGATCTGCAGCGACTGCACGTCGCGGCCGACCTCGCGCTGGTTCACCACCGACTTGTGGTTGGTGAACAGGAACTCGATCGGATCCTCGATGGTCAGGATGTGCCCGGCGACCTGGCGGTTGCGGTGCTGGATCATCGAGGCCATCGTGGTGCTCTTGCCAGTGCCGGTGGCGCCGACCATCAGCACCAGACCGCGCTTGGCCAGCGCGAGCGTCGCCAGGATGTCGGGCAGGCTGAGCGTCTCCAGCGCCGGGATCTCGGTCGGCATGAAGCGGAACACGCCGGCGATGGTGCCGCGCTGCTTGAAGGCCGACAGCCGGAAGGTGCCCAGCCCGGTGATCGGCACGCCGACATTGAGCTCGCCGGTCTCGTCGAGCTCCTCGAGCTGGGTGGCGCCGAGCACCTCGGCCAGCAGCTGGCGCGGCTGGTTCGCGCCCAGCGGCTCCTGCGTGAGCTGCAGGATCTGGCCGTGGATCTTGATCAGCACCGGCATGTTGGCCGACAGGAACACGTCGGAGGCGCGTTTCTCGGCCATCAGCCGCAGGATGCGCTCCATGTTGCGCGTGCCGTTCATCGTCTTCTTCCCCCTTCGTGTTCCGGTGCGGCGCGGTCGACGCGATCGCTCGGTCGATCCGCGTGGGCGATCAGTCGCGCAGCAGGTCGTTGATGCTGGTCTTCGAGCGGGTCTGCGCGTCGACGCGCTTGACGATGATCGCGGCGTACATGCTGTAGTCGGCGCCGTTGGCGGCCTTCTTCGGCAGGTTGCCGCTCACCACCACCGAGCCCGATGGCACGCGGCCGTAGGAGATCTCGCCGGTGGCGCGGTCGAAGATCGGGGTCGACTGGCCCAGATACACGCCCATGCCCAGCACCGAGTGCTCCTCGACGATCACGCCCTCGACCACTTCGGAGCGTGCGCCGATGAAGCAGTTGTCCTCGATGATGGTCGGGTTGGCCTGCAGCGGCTCCAGCACGCCGCCGATGCCCACGCCGCCCGACAGGTGCACGTTCTTGCCGATCTGCGCGCAGGAACCCACCGTGGCCCAGGTGTCGACCATGGTGCCGGCGTCCACATAGGCGCCGATGTTGACGTAGGACGGCATCAGGATCGCGCCGGGCGCGACGAAGCTGCCGCGGCGGGCGACGGCCGGCGGCACCACGCGCACGCCGGTGGCGCGCAGCTGCTCCTCCGACAGGCCGCCGAACTTGGTCGGCACCTTGTCGAAGAAGGTCAGGGCGCCTTCGCCCATCACGACGTTGTCGTTCAGGCGGAAGCTCAGCAGCACCGCCTTCTTCAGCCACTGGTGCACCGTCCACTGGCCGACGCCTTCGCGGCTGGCCACGCGCAGGCGGCCGGCGTCGAGCTCGTTGATCGCGTGGGCGACGGCCTCGCGGATCTCGGCCGGGGCGGCGGCGACGGACAGGTTCGCGCGGTCTTCCCAGGCGGCTTCGATGACGGATTGCAGTTGGCTCAGGTCGGACATGGGGATCTCTCGGAGGGGATTCGAAGGAAGGGGAAGGGCGCGGCGGCGCCCGGGTCGGAACGCAGGGTCAGGACGCGGTGTTGGCGCGGATGAAGGCGGCGATGCGGTGCGCGGCCTCCAGGCACTCGTCGACGCCGGCCACCAGCGCCATGCGCACCCGGCCGGCGCCGGGGTTGATGCCGTGGGCCTCGCGCGCCAGGTAGCTGCCCGGCAGCACCGCGACATTGTATTGAGCCAGCAGCTCGCGGGTGAACTCGGTGTCGCTGCCGCCGCAGACCGCCTCGGGCACCTTGGCCCACAGGTAGAAGCTGGCGTCGGGCAGCGCCACATCCATCACCTCGGCCAGCACCGGCGTGACCTGCGCGAACTTGCGCCGGTACATCTCGCGGTTCTCGACCACATGCGCCTCGTCGTCCCAGGCGGTGATGCTGGCCTGCTGCACCGTGGTGCTCATCGCGCTGCCGTGGTAGGTGCGGTAGAGCAGGAAGGCCTTCAGCAGCGCCGGATCGCCGGCGACGAAGCCCGAGCGCAGGCCCGGCACGTTCGAGCGCTTGGACAGGCTGGTCAGCACCACCAGGCGCTCGAGGCCACGGCCCAGGCGCTTGGCCGCCTGCAGCGCGCCCAGCGGCGGCTCGTCGCGGAAGTAGATCTCGGAGTAGCACTCGTCGGAGGCGATGACGAAGCCGTGGCGGTCGGACAGCGCGAAGAGCTGCTCCCATTCCTCCATCGGCACCACCGCGCCGGTCGGGTTGCCGGGCGAGCAGACGAAGAGCAGCTGCGTGCGCGACCAGGTCTCGTCGTCGATCTGCGACCAGTCGGCGGCGAAGTTGCGCGCCGGATCGCTGTTGGCGAAGACCGGCGTGGCGCCCGACAGGTAGGCCGCGCCCTCGTAGATCTGATAGAAGGGATTCGGGCAGACGACGACCGGGCCGCTGCGCTCGCGGTCGCGGCTCGGGTCGATGACGGTCTGCGCCAGCGAGAACAGCGCCTCGCGCGAGCCGTTGACCGGCAGGATCTCGGTGTCGGCGTCGAGCGTGACGCCGTAGCGGCGCTCGATCCAGCCGGCGCAGGCGCGGCGCATCGCCGGCAGGCCGGCGGTGGCCGGGTAGGCCGCCAGCCCGTCGAGCGAGCTGGTCAGCGCGAGCTTCAGGAACTCCGGCGTCGGATGCTTGGGCTCGCCGATGCCCAGGCTGATCGGCGCGAGATCCGGGTTCGGTCGGACATCCTTGGTCAGCGCGCGCAGGCGCTCGAAGGGATAGGGCTGGAGACGCGTGAGCAGGGGGTTCATGGGTGCCGGATTATCCGGTATCCGGCCTGTGTCCGGCTCGCGCCCGGCCCGGTCAGGGCCCGGTGCTATCATCGCGCCCGCCCCGTGATCGATGCTTGCGGGAAAATCACTTTCAGATCAAAGACTTGCGGCCGATGCGCCTGAATTCGATCAAGCTCGCGGGCTTCAAGTCCTTTGCCGATCCGACCCATTTCCAGCTGCCCGGGCAGCTGGTGGGCGTGGTCGGCCCCAACGGCTGCGGCAAGTCCAACATCATGGACGCGGTGCGCTGGGTGCTGGGCGAGAGCAAGGCCAGCGAGCTGCGCGGCGAGTCGATGCAGGACGTGATCTTCAACGGCTCCGGGCAGCGCAAGCCCGCCGCCCGCGCCAGCGTCGAGCTGATCTTCGACAACGCGTCGGCGCGCGCCGGCGGCCAGTGGAACCAGTACGCCGAGATCGCGGTGCGCCGGGTGCTGACCCGCGATGGCACCAGCCAGTACTACATCAACAGCCAGCCGGTGCGCCGGCGCGATGTGCAGGACGTGTTCCTGGGCACCGGTCTGGGCCCGCGCGCCTACGCCATCATCGGGCAGGGCACGATCAGCCGCATCATCGAGTCTCGCCCCGAGGAGCTGCGCCTGTTCCTGGAGGAGGCCGCGGGCGTCTCCAAGTACAAGGAGCGCCGCCGCGAGACCGAGAACCGCCTGAAGGACACCCGCGAGAACCTGACCCGGGTCGAGGACATCCTGCGCGAGCTTGACGCCAACCTCGAGAAGCTCGAGGCGCAGGCGCAGGTGGCGCAGCGCTTCCGCGACCTGCAGCAGGCCGGCACGCTGAAGCTGCACCAGCTCTGGTTCCTGAAGCACCGCGATGCCACCGGCGAGCAGCAGCGGGTGCGCGAGGCGGTGCTGGCGGCGACCAACGCGCTGGAGTCGCGTCTGGCCGAGCTGCGCCGCACCGAGGCGGCGCTGGAGTCGCTGCGCCAGTCGCACCATGAATCGAACGACGCGCTGCATGTCGCCCAGGGCCGTCTGGCCGAGGCGGCGATGCAGGTCAGCCGCCTGGAGGAGCGCATCCGTCATGTGGCCGACGCGCGCCGGCGCAGCCAGCAGCGGCTGATGGAGGCGCAGGCCCAGGCCGCGCAGTGGGTCGAGCGTCAGGCCGAGGCCCAGGCGCAGCTCGAAGACCTGGCCGGTCGCCAGATCGAGGCCGAGGAGCAGGCCGCGGTGCTGGCCGCGCAGCTCGAAGATCACACCGAGGCGCTGCCCGCCGCCGAGGACCGGCTGCGCCAGGCCACGCAGCAGGCCGGCGCCGAGCGGGCCCGCGCCACCGGCGTGCAGCAGCAGATCCAGCTGCTGGCGGCGCAGTCGCGCCACCTCGACGAGCGCCGCCGCGAGCTTGAGCTGCGCCGCGAGCGTCTCGGCACCGAGCGGCGCCAGCTCGCCGCGCCGGATGCCGAGCGGCTGGCGCTGCTGCAGGCGCAGCTCGACGAGGCCCGCGATCTGCAGGTTCAGGCCGAGGAGCGGCTGGCCGCGCTGACCGAACAGCTGCCCGAGCTGGAGGAGCAGCGCCGCGCCGCGCAGCAGCTCGCCAGCCAGGAGCAGGCGCGCCGCGCCCAGCTGGCCGCCAAGCTCGACGCGCTGCGTGCGCTGCAGGAGAAGGTGCAGCGCGGTGGCCGGCTGCCGCCCTGGCTGGCGCGTCACGGCCTGGACGGGCTGGCGGCGCTGTGGACCCGGCTGCAGGTCGAGCCGGGCTGGGAAAGCGCGCTGGAGGCGGCGCTGCGCGAGCGTCTGCAGGCGCTGGAGATCGGCCGGGTCGAGACGGTGCGCGCCTTCGAGGCCGATCCGCCGCCGGCGCGGCTGGTGTTCTGCAGCCTGGCCGAGGCCGGCCGCACCGAGGCGCCTGTCGAGGAGGCGCCGCGCCTGCCGCTGCCGACGCTGGCCTCGCGGCTGCGCCTGGGCGATGTGGCGCTTTCCGGGCTGCTGGAGGACTGGCTGGCGGGCTGCCGCACCGCGCCGGATCTGGCCGCGGCGCTCCTGCTGCGCGAGCGGCTGCGCCCGGGCGAGCTGATCCTGACGCCGGCCGGCCATGCGGTCAGCCGCCATGCGGTGGCCTTCCATGCGCCGGACTCCGAGCAGTCCGGCCTGCTGGCGCGCGCGCAGGAGATCGAGCAGCTCGACCGCCAGACCCGCGCGCAGGTGCTGCTGGCCGACGGCGCGCGCGACGCGCAGGTGCGTGCCGAGGCGGCCGCCGCCGAGGCCTCGCGCCAGCTCGCCGGCGCCCGCCGCGAGGCCGGCGAGGCGCAGTCGCGCGCGCATCAGCTGCAGGTCGAGGTGATGCGCCTGGCGCAGCAGGCCGAGCAGGCCACCCGCCGACGCGATCAGCTCGACGCCGAGATCGCCGAGATCGACCTGCAGGCCGAGGACATCGAGGAGCGTCGCCAGACCGATCAGGCCCGGCTGGAAGAGCTGGATCTGCAGCTCGGCGACGCGCAGGAGGCGCAGGTCGCCGCCGAGGACCGGGTGCTGGAGGCCGAGCGGCGTCTGAACGATGCCCGCGAGCAGCTGCGCCGGCTCGAGCGCGGCGCGCAGGAGGCGCAGTTCGGTGCCCGCGCGCTGGAGGCGCGCCGCGGCGAGCTGCAGCGCGCGATCGAGACCGCCGCGCAGCAGATCCGCGCCGCCACCCAGACCGAGAGCCAGCTGCAGCTCGAGCTCGAGGGCTTCGACGAGGCCTCGACCAGCGAGGGCCTGCAGGAGGCGCTGGCGCTGCGCATCGAGCGCGAGCAGGCGCTCTCGGGCGTGCGCTCGCGCCATGAGGAACTCACGCTGCAGCTGCGCCAGCATGACGAGCGCCGCGGCGCGCTCGAGCGCGAGCTGCAGCCGCTGCGCGACGACATCACCCGGCTGCAGCTCGAGGAGCAGGCCGCCTCGCTGGGCGGCGCGCAGTTCATGGAGCAGTTGCAGGCCGCCGGCGTCGATCTGGCGCCGCTCGCCGAGGGCATCGCCCGGGACGGCGTGCGCCTGCACGGCCTGCAGGCCGAGATCGACCGGCTGCAGCGCGAGATGAACGCGCTGGGCGCGGTCAACCTGGCCGCGCTCGAGGAGCTGGGCTCGGCGCGCGAGCGCAAGGGCTTCCTGGATGCGCAGAACGCCGACCTGCAGGAGGCGATGCAGACGCTGGAGGAGGCGATCCGCAAGATCGACGCCGAGACGCGCGACCTGCTGCGCAGCACCTTCGAGCGGGTCGACGCCGGCTTCGGCCAGATGTTCCCGTCGCTGTTCGGCGGCGGCACCGCCCGGCTGGTGATGACCGGCGAGGAGATTCTCGACGCCGGCGTGCAGGTCATGGCGCAGCCGCCGGGCAAGAAGAATTCGACCATCCACCTGCTCTCGGGCGGCGAGAAGGCGCTGACCGCCATCGCGCTGGTCTTCGCGATCTTCCAGCTCAACCCGGCGCCGTTCTGCCTGCTCGATGAGGTGGATGCGCCACTGGACGACGCCAATACCGAGCGATATGCCCGTCTCGTGCGCAAGATGTCTGATCAAACGCAGTTCCTGTTCATCTCGCATAACAAAATAGCGATGGAAATGGCAGAACAGCTCATCGGGGTGACAATGCAGGAGCAGGGGGTCTCGCGCATCGTCGCCGTCGACATGGAGGCTGCCGTCTCGATGGCGGACTCATGAGATGAGCCTGTGCCTGGCAGGGCTGCCGCGCTGCGCGAGCAACGACACGACTGAAGACAAGGAAAACAGGGTCCGATGAATTCGCTGCAAATCTGGTTGGCCATCATCGGCGGCTTGGTGCTCGCCGGGGTGATCGGGCATGGTGCCTGGCAGACGCGCCGGGCCGCCGGCCGTGCCCGGCCGACCTCGGCCCCGGCCGGCACCGCCTCCGACACCGCGCCGCTGCCGCCGCCCGATGCGTCCGATCCCGGCCCGGGCACCGTGCCGATGGCGCTCGAGCCGAGCTTCGGTCCGGAGCCGGCCTCCACCCGCCCGGCGGTCTTCGATGCGCTGCCGCGCGAGCCGGCCGCCGTGCGGGAGCCTGAGATGCACGCGATCGCGCCTGCTCCGGCGGTCGCGCCGGTGACGCCGATCGAGCAGCGTCTGAGCGAGGTACCGGCCGCGCTGGCGCATGCGCCGCGCCGCCACAGCAGCCCGGCCCGCATCGACGCGCTGATCGACGCGATCGTGCCGATCGGGCTGGACGCGCCGCTGTCGGCCGAGCAGGTGCTCGCGCAGGTGCCGCCGACCCGCCGCGCCGGCAGCAAGCCCTTCCTGATCGAGGGTCGCCATGCCGAGACCGGCCAATGGGAGCCCCTGGCCGCCCCGGCCCGCTACAGCGCTCTGCAGGCCGGCGTGCAGCAGGTCAACCGCGGCGGCGCGATCAACGAGATCGAGTATTCCGAGTTCGTCCAGAAGATCCAGGCCTGCGCCGATGCGCTGGGCGGCGAGGCGCTCTTCCCCGACATGCTCGAGGTGGTGGCGCAGGCCCGGGCGCTCGATCACATCGCGGTCAACCATGACGCCCAGCTGGCGATGCGCCTGCAGGCCCGGCGCGGCAGCTGGCCGCTGAGCTGGGTCCAGCAGCATGCCGCGCGCCATGGCTTCGTCGACGGGCCGACGCCGGGCCGGCTGGTGCTGCCCGGCCGCACCGAAGGCGCGCCGCCGGTGCTGGAGCTGTGCCTGGACGCCCAGGCGGCCCTGGCCGACGATCCTGGCCAGGTCTGGGTCGACCAGATGTCGCTGATCTTCGACGTGCCGCAGACGCCGCGCCAGGACCAGCCCTTCAACGCCTGGTGCGCGGCCGGCCAGGCGCTGGCGATCTCGCTGGACGCCGAGGTGACCGATGATTCCGGCCAGCGCCTCCATGCCGAGTCCTTCGCGATGATCCGCGAGGACCTCGACGGCCTGTACGACAAGCTCGAGGAGTTCGGCCTGCCTGCCGGTGCGCCGGCCACGCGCCGCCTGTTCAGCTGAGGTTCCGCCGAGGTTCAGCTGCGGGCGTGCCGCGCCTACACTGGCGCGCATGTCCCAGACCGATCTCTTCTCCGACGCTCCCTCCGATCCGCCTTCCGAGGCGCCGACCGCCCTGCGCGCGGCCGAGCTGCGTCGCCAGCTCCACCATCACGCCCACCGCTACTACGTGCTCGACGCGCCGGAGATTCCGGACGCCGAGTACGACCGCCTGTTCGCCGAGCTGCAGGCGCTGGAGGCGGCGGATCCCGCGCTGCGCACGTCCGACTCGCCGACGCAGCGGGTCATCGGCGCGGTGCTCGACGGCCTGTCGCCGGTGCGGCATGCCGTGCCGATGCTGTCGATCGAGACCGAGACGGACACCACATCGCAAGGCGCCATCGCCTTCGACGAGCGGGTGCGCTCGGCCCTGAAGCGGACCGAGTCCGACCCGCCGGTGCGCTACGCGGCCGAGCTGAAGTTCGACGGTCTGGCGATCAACCTGCGCTACGAGGCCGGCGTGCTGGTGCAGGCCGCCACCCGCGGTGACGGCGAGACCGGCGAGGATGTCACCCAGAACATCCGCACGATCGGCCAGATTCCCCTTCGACTGGCGGGCGTCGACGCGCCGGTGATCGAGGTGCGCGGCGAGGTCTACATGCGCCGCGACGACTTCGAGCGGCTCAACGAGGTCCAGCGCCAGAAGGGCGAGAAGACCTATGTCAACCCGCGCAACACCGCCGCCGGTGCGGTGCGTCAGCTCGATCCGGCGGTGACGGCGCAGCGCCCGCTGAGCTTCTTCGCCTACGGCCTGGGCGATGTGCAGGGCTGGGACATTCCGGCGACCCATGCCGGGCTGCTCGATGCCTTTGCGGCGATGGGCCTGCCGGTCTGCGCCGACCGGATCGTGGCCGAGGGCGCCGACGGGCTGGTTGCCTTCCATGCCGCGATCGGCGCGAAGCGCGATGCGCTGCCCTTCGACATCGACGGCGTGGTCTACAAGGTCGATGACCGGGCGCTGCAGCAGCAGCTCGGTTTCAAGACCCGCGAGCCGCGCTGGGCGGTGGCGCACAAGTACCCGGCGCAGGAGCAGATGACGCGGGTGCTGGCAATCGACATCCAGGTCGGGCGCACCGGCAAGCTCACGCCGGTGGCCAAGCTCGAGCCGGTCTTCGTCGGCGGCACCACCGTCAGCAACGCCACGCTGCACAACGAGGACGAGACGCGTCGCAAGGATGTGCGCGTCGGCGACACGGTGATCGTGCGCCGCGCCGGCGACGTGATTCCCGAGGTGGTCGGCGTGGTGCCGGAGCGCCGCCCGCCGGACGCCGGCGAGCCCTTCGATCTGTACCAGCGCCTGCAGGGCTGCTGCCCGGTCTGCGCCAGCGACATCGTGCGGGAAGAAGGCGAGGCCGACTGGCGCTGCACCGGCGGCCTGTTCTGCCCGGCGCAGCGCAAGCAGGCGCTGCTGCACTTCGCCGGCCGGCGCGCGATGGACATCGAGGGCCTGGGCGACAAGGTGGTCGACCAGCTGGTCGACTCCGGCCTGATCCGCACCCTGCCCGAGCTCTACAAGCTGGGCGTGCTCAAGCTCGCCGCGCTCGAGCGCATGGGCGAGAAGAGCGCGCAGAACCTGGTCGACGCGCTGGAGCGGAGCCGCCACACCACGCTGGCGCGCTTCCTGTTCGGACTGGGCATCCGCCATGTGGGCGAGTCGACCGCCAAGGCATTGGCGCGCCACTTCGGCGGCATCGACCGGCTGATGGACGCCCCGCCCGAGCAGCTGGTCGAGGTGCCCGATGTCGGGCCGATCGTGGCGGCCAGCCTGCGCACCTTCTTCGACCAGCCGCACAACCGCGAGGTGGTCGAGCAGCTGCGCGCCGCCGGCGTCACCTGGGACGAGCACGAGGGCGCGCCGCCGGCGCAGAGCCTGCCGCTGGCCGGCCTGACCTTCGTGCTGACCGGCACGCTGCCGACGATGGGCCGCGATGATGCGAAGGATCTGATCGAGGCCGCCGGCGGCAAGGTCAGCGGCTCGGTCTCGAAGAAGACGAGCTATGTCGTGGCAGGCGCAGAGGCCGGATCGAAGCTTGACAAGGCTCAGGCTCTGAGCCTGCCGATCCTCGATGAGGAAGGTTTGCTGAAGCTTGTCGCCTCGTTGCGGGCGGCTCAGTGGACTTCAGACGTCCAATAAGTCGCAATATCGGAAAAGCCGCGACATGAACCCCCTGAAATGAAGGATTAGGGTCCTTCTTCACCGGTTCCAGAATGCCTCATCGGTCGGGAGTGAGCTCCGGACAGGCTCTCTGGATGAGCCTGAATCGGTTCCCGGCCATCGAGTGACCTGCTTGGAAACGATGATCATGAAGAAGTTGTCGATGATGGGGGCGCTGCTGACGCTCGGCCTGCTGGCCGGTTGCGGCGGTGGCGGCGGCGGTGGCAGCAGCGACGGTGGCACGGGAACGGGAACGACGGCGAAGACCACCACCGAGGTGATGGCCGGCGTGTCGGGCTCGACGCTGGTGCTGGACCGAGGCAGTGCCGCTGCCGGCACCGATGCCAACGCCGATGGCGTGCGTGACGATGTCGCGACCTGGATCGGCAGCCAGGGCTACACCAGCGCGATGAGCGCGGCTGCAACCCAGCTGGCCCGGGCCTATCAGGGTGCAATCACGGTCAGCACGACCGACGCCGATGCGCTGCGCGCCGCCCGCACCGCCGCCAGCGACGCGGTGGAATGCGTGATGCAGAGCGCCGCCTCGATCGACGCCGGCTACAAGGCGGTGGCCGACGTGCGCCGCGTGGCCCTCAACACCGACGCACGCGCCTCGGCCTATCTGGCCTATGCCGCGGCGGTCAACGACACCGTCGTGCGTGCCCCCGAAGGCACCGGCTGCACCAGCAGCAACTGACATCGACCGGGAGCGACACGATGAAGATCAAGCTGAAGAGCAAGCACAACTTCCTGCGTCACGCGCTGGCGGGCGCAGCCGGCCTGGCGATGCTGGCGGGCACGGCCACCGCGGCCACCACCTCGATCTGCGATGCGGCTGGCGGCTATGTCGTCGCCTACTACAACGACACGCTGGCGCTGCCGGATGATGCCGATGCGCAGCGTGCCGCGATGCGCATCGCCCGGCACGGCCGCAACACCACCGGCAGCGTCGAGACGCTCAACAGCGAGCCGGTCCGCTACGAGAGCTTCTACAGCCTGACCCCGACCCAGCTGCAGGCGCTGGCCAGTGCCTACCGCAGCGCGCTGGACGGCGCGCTGAGCGCCCACTGGGAATACTTCTGGGACTTCCTCGGCGGTGACAACTCGGCCTGGAGCACGCTGGCCGGCCGCACCGGCGACAGCCGCTTCACCGCGCTGACCTCGTCCTTCGCCGCGCAGGTGACGAGCCAGAAGGCCGCCTCCGTGAGCGCGCTGACCACCGTCGGCAACACCCAGAAGGCCCGCATCCAGGCGCTCTATACCGAACGCCAGAAGGTCACGCTCGCCAGCCTGGGCAGCCAGGGCACGCTGTTCGCCGACCAGAGCTTCACGGCCATCGGTTCGCCGAGCAACGATTCTGCGCTGCGCCTGTCGCTCACCAGCCGCCCCGGCACGAGTGATGCGACCGCGCTGACCGAGAAGATGGCGGCGCTGAAGACCCCGACAGGCCTGCACAACAACCAGGGTTTCTTCACCGCGACCCTGTCGTGGTCGGTGCCGTCGAATGCCTATGGCACCGATGCCAATGGCAATCCGCTGAAGAACGACTTCGATCTGCATGTGATCGAGCCGACGCCCCCGCAGACCGGCAGCAGCTATGTCCAGTGGGTGCACTTCTCGACCACGGGCGATCCGGGCAAGGGTGGCGGCGGGGATGTGTCCAAGCAGGGCTACGCCGGCTATCTCGACAAGGATGGCAAGGGAACATCGCTGGCAGACAGCGGGCCGGAGCACTACTACGCGTCCTGCGACGAGAGCAAGCTGCTGCCGGGCACCTACTGGATCGCCGTGACCCGTGTCCACGCCCAGATTCCCTCGCTGACGCCGATCACGCTGCAGATCGCGACCGCGAAGTCCGGTGAGGTCTACTCCAAGACGTTTGCCTACGACGATCTGCCCGAGTTCATTCAGCAGACCCGGCTCACCTTCCCGGTCAAGGTTGTGCTGACGAAGAACAGCGACGGCAGCTGGGCCAAGCCGGTGGTGACGCCTTATGCTCCCTTCACCAGCTACGAGAGCACCGGTCTGCCGACCTACGCGCTCTGATCGTCGGCCCTGTCGGATGCCACTGCGCATCCGGCGACCCGAAAAAAAGCCGCGGCACCCGCCGCGGCTTTTTCGTTTTCCCGGCTCTGGGCCTCAGGGCCGATGGCGGCTTCAGAGATCCTGATCCAGCGCGCGCGCCACGCCCAGCAGCGCCGGCGACACGCTGGCGTCGATCACGAAGACCGGCATCTGCGCCAGATAGGCCTGGAAGCGCCCCTTGGCCTCGAAGCGGGCGCGGAAGTCCGAGCGGTCGAGAAAGTCGCCCAGGCGCGGCACGATGCCGCCGCCGATGTAGACGCCGCCCAGCGCGCCCAGCGTCAGCGCCAGATTGCCCGCGACGCTGCCCAGCAGCGCGCAGAAGCGCGAGGCCGCCTCGACGCTGCGGGCGCATTCGCCCGAGAGCGCGCGGCGGCTGACGTCGGCCGGCGTCGACGCGGTCGCGGCCACGCCATCGAGCTGGCAGACCGCCTCGTACAGCGCCACCAGGCCAGCGCCGCAGATCGCGCGTTCGGCCGAGGCGTGGCCGTAGCGCTCGCGCAGCACCGCGATGATCGCCTCCTCGCGCGCGTCGCTGGCCGCCAGCGTCACATGGCCGCCTTCGCCGGCCAGCGCGACCCACTGGTCGCCGGCCGGCAGCAGGCCGGACACGCCCAGGCCGGTGCCCGGGCCGATCAGCGCGATCGGTGCCTGCGGGCGGGCGCTGCCGCCGCCGACCTGGCGCAGCTCGTGCGGCTGCAGCGAGGGCAGCGCCAGCGCCAGCGCGGTGAAGTCGTTGATCACCACCAGCCGCTGCAGGCCCAGCTCGGCCTGCAGGCCCGAGATCGAGAAGCCCCAGTGGTGGTTGGTCATGCGGATCTCGTCGCCGGTGACCGGATTGGCGATGCCCATCGCCATCGAGCCGGGCTGCCCCAGGCCGGTGCCGGCGAGATAGGCGCGCACCGCATCGGCCAGCGTCGCATGCTCGGCGCAGGGCAGGGTGCGGATCCGGTCGATCGTGGCGCCGTCATGCGCGATCCAGCCGAAGCGGGCGTTGGTGCCGCCGATGTCGGCCACGAGGCGGGGATAGGGCGAACGGGAGCTCATCTGCGGGGACGTCACTCGGGAATGAAGGGCAGGGAAAGAAGGACAGGCGCCGGCCGGAAACGACTGCGGCGCGCCATCGTAGCGCGCCGCAGGTTTCGTGCCCAGAACAAGCCGGCGGGCGGCGGCGGGGGGCTCAGCGGCCCAGACGCTTCTCGGTCTCGCCGTCGAACAGGTGGACCGCGTCTGTCGACCAGCTCAGATGCACCGTGTCGCCGACCTGCTCGGCCACATGGCCGGCCAGGCGAACCACCAGCGCGCCGGCGGCGGTCTTCACCGACACATAGGTCTCCGGGCCGGTCGGCTCCAGCATGGTGATCTCGCCGGCCAGGCCGCTGGCGGCGAAGCTGATCTTTTCCGGACGCAGGCCGTAGATCACCTTGCGGCCGGCCGGTGCCGCCGCCTGGTGCTCGGCATGGGTGGCCAGCAGCGTGCCATTCACCGACACGCCGCCGGCGGCCGCGGTGCCGCGCAGCATGTTCATCGCCGGCGAGCCGATGAACTCGGCCACGAAGACGGTGGCCGGGCGGCTGTAGATGTCGTCGGGCGTGCCGAACTGCTGCACCACGCCGCCCTGCATCACCGCGATGCGGTCGCCCAGCGTCATGGCCTCGACCTGGTCGTGGGTGACGTAGACGGTGGTGGTGCGGGTGCGCTGGTGCAGCTGCTTGATCTCGGCGCGCATCTCCACGCGCAGCTTGGCGTCCAGGTTGGACAGCGGCTCGTCGAAGAGGAACAGCGCCGGGTCGCGCGCCAGGGCGCGGCCCATGGCCACGCGCTGGCGCTGGCCGCCCGAGAGCGCGCCGGGCTTGCGCTCGAGCAGATGCTCGATCTGCAGCATCCTGGCCACCCGGGCCACCGCCTTCTCGCGCTCGGCCTTGGGCACCTTGCGCATCTCCAGGCCGAAGGCGATGTTCTCGGCCACGTTCATGTTCGGGTAGAGCGCATAGCTCTGGAACACCATCGCGATGTCGCGGTTCTTCGGCAGCTCGTGGGTGACGTCGCGCTCGCCGATGTGGATGGTGCCGCTGGTGGGGCTGTCGAGGCCGGCGATCATCGACAGCAGCGTCGACTTGCCGCAGCCCGACGGGCCCACCAGGATCAGGAACTCGCCCTTCTCGATCTCGAGATCGATGCCCTTGAGGATGTGGATGTCGCCGCTGTAGGTCTTGCGGACGTTGCGGATGGAAAGTGCGCCCATGATGAGATCCTGAATCCTTCTTAACCCTTGACGGCGCCGGCGGTCAGCCCGCGCACGAAGTACTTGCCTGCGACGACATAGACGAGGAGCGTCGGCAGCGCGGCGATCATCGCGGCGGCCATGTCCACGTTGTATTCCTTGACCGAGCTGGAGGTGTTGGCCAGGTTGTTCAGGCCCACCGTGATCGGCTTGGAATCGGCGCCGGAGAACACCACGCCGAACAGGAAGTCGTTCCAGATGTTGGTGAACTGCCAGATCAGCGTGACGACCAGGATGGGCGTCGACAGCGGCAGCACGATGCGCACGAAGATGCGGAAGAAGCCGGCACCGTCGAGCATCGCCGCCTTGATCAGCTCGTCGGGCAGCCCGATGTAGTAGTTGCGGAAGAACAGCGTCGTCGAGGCCAGGCCCATCAGCACGTGCACCGTGATCAGGCCCCAGATCGAGTCCGACAGGCCGACCCAGCCCAGCACCTGCGACATCGGCAGCAGCACCACCTGCAGCGGCATGAACACGCCGAACAGCATGAAGGAGAACAGCAGCTCGCTGCCCTTGAAGCGCCACTTGGTCAGCACATAGCCGTTGAGCGCGCCCAGCGTGGTGGAGATCGCCACGGCCGGCACGATCATCGCCATCGAGTTCCAGAAGAAGGGCTGCAGGCCGTTGCAGTCGGTGCCGGTGCAGGCATTCGACCAGGCCTTGCCCCAGGCCTCGAAGTTCAGCCCGGCCGGCAGCGCCAGCAGGCTGCCGCCGCGGATCTCGCTCATGTCCTTCAGCGAGGTCACGAGCATCACGTAGAACGGCAGCAGGAAGAACAGCGCAAAGACGCCGAGCAGGCCGAAGATGATGAAGCGGTGGACGTTTTTCATGAGGGGACTCTCCGCCGGCGCCGGGTCAGCGGCGCTGCGAGCGCAGCTCGCTGTACAGATAGGGCACGACGATGGCCGCGACGGTGGCCAGCATCACGGTGGCCGAGGCCGCGCCCAGGCCGATCTGGCCGCGGGTGAAGGCGTGGGTGTACATGAAGGTCGCCGGCACGTCGGTGGCGAAGCCGGGGCCGCCGGCGGTCAGCGCCATCACCAGGTCGAAGCTCTTGATCGCGATGTGCGCCAGCACCATCAGCGTCGAGAAGAAGACCGGCCGCATGCTCGGCACGATGATGCGCCAGTAGATCTGCGGCAGCGTCGCGCCGTCGATCTGCGCGGCCTTGATGATCGAGTCGTCGATGCCGCGCAGGCCGGCCAGGAACAGCGCCATCACGAAGCCCGAGCTCTGCCAGACGCCGGCGATCACGACGGTGTAGATCGCCATGTCCGGATCGACCAGCCAGCCGAAGCGGAAGTTCTCGAAGCCCCACTGCTGCATCAGGTGCTCCAGGCCCAGGCCGGGGTTGAGGATCCACTTCCAGGCGGTGCCGGTGACGATGAAGCTCAGCGCCATCGGGTAGAGGTAGATGGTGCGCAGCAGGCCTTCGGCACGGATCTTCTGGTCGAGCAGGATCGCCAGCAGCAGGCCCAGCGCCATGCCGATGCCGATGAACAGCACCGAGAAGATGCCCAGGTTCTTCAGCGCCACCATCCAGCGCTCCGACTCGAACAGGATCTCGTACTGCTGCAGGCCGACGAACTCGTAGTTCGGCAGCAGGCGCGAGGCCGAGACGGACAGGTAGCCGTTCCAGGCGATCAGGCCGTAGATGAACAGGAACGACAGGACGAAGCTGGGTGCCAGCACGAGGCGCGGCAGCCAGTGGTCCAGCCGGGCAGCGGCGGAAGGAGTGGACATGGTGGTGACGAGGCAGGGGAGCGGGCCCTGGAGCAGGGTCCGGAAAGCATCATGGCCGCCACGGCGGCCATGATCTGGGTGCACGAGCCGGCCGCGATACCGCAGCCGGCCCGGGGATCACGCAGGGATCACTTCGTCATCGCGGCCGAGGCGATCTTGGCCTTGGCATCGGCGACCGACATCTTGTCGCTGTTCCAGAACTGGCTGACCGCGTCCTGGATCGCGCCGGCCGCGGCCGACGGCACGGCCATGCCGTGCGCGACCGAGGGCACCAGCGAGGCCGACTTGGCGGTGTCGACGAAGTCCTTGCTCGAGAGCTTGGCGCAGTCGTCGAACTTGGCCAGGTCCATGTTCAGGCGCACGGGAATGGAGCCCTTGTTCAGGTTGAACACTTCCTGGAAGTCGGTCGACATGATCGCGGCGGCCAGATCCTTCTGCGCCTTGACGTTGGCCTCGTTCTTCAGCTTGAACATCGCGAAGGAGTCGACGTTGAAGGTGAAGGCCTTGGCGGTGCCGGGGGCAGCGGCGCAGGTGAAGTCCTTGCCCGGCACCTTGCCGGCGGCGATGAACTCGCCCTTGGCCCAGTCGCCCATCAGCTGCATGCCGGCCTCGCCCTTGATGACCATCGCGGTCGCCAGGTTCCAGTCGCGGCCCGGAGCGTTCTTGTCGGTGTAGCCCTTGACCTTGCGGAAGGTCTCCAGGACCTTGTCCATGGTCGCGCTCTTCAGCGTGGCCTGATCGAGCTGCACCAGGGCCTTCTTGTAGAAGTCGGTGCCGCCGACGCCGAGCGCCACGCTCTCGAAGGTGGTGAAGTCCTGCCAGGGCTGGCCGCCGTGCGCCACCGGGATGATGCCGGCCTTCTTCAGCGCCTCGGCCGAGACGAAGAACTCGTCCCAGGTGGTCGGCACCTTGGCGCCGGCCTTCTTGAACACTTCCGGGTTGGCCCACAGCCAGTTCACGCGGTGCACGTTGACCGGCGCGGCGATGTAGTTGCCCTTGTACTTCATGACGTTGGCCACGACCGGGGGCAGCACGCTGTCCCACTTCTCGGCCTTGGCGACATCGTCGATGTTGGCCAGCACGCCTTCAGAAGCCCATTCCTGCAGCGACGGGCCCTTGATCTGGGCTGCGGCCGGAGCGTTGCCCGAGACCACGCGCGACTTCAGCACCGTCATCGCTGAATCACCGCCGCCGCCGGCGACCGCGAAGTCCTTCCAGCTGTGGCCCTTGGACTGCAGCGTGGCCTTCAGCGCCGAGGCGGCCTTGGCCTCGCCGCCGGAGGTCCACCAGTGCAGCACCTCGACCTCGCCGGCCTGCGCCAGGCCGGCCACGGTCAGGCCGGCCACGGTGGCCAGCAGGGTGCGCGCGAAGCGCGTCGTCTTCTCCATCTTCTTCATGTCTGCTCCAGTCCAGGGGGTGGGTGGGTGTCTCGCGCAGGGTACGCACAGGTCCCCGCTGACAGGCATGAAGATTAATGATGCTTTAAATGATTAACATTAGGTGAAATCCCTGATATCTGCTGTTCAGGTGCCGCGTTCCTGCGGCATCGCCGCGGGCAGCGGCAGGCTCACCGACATGCGCGTGCCCTGCGGATGCAGCCGGGCGACCTGCACCCGGCCGTGATGGCGCTCGACGATCTCGCGCACGATCGCCAGGCCCAGGCCGCAGCCGCGCCCTTCCTGGGTGCCGCGGAAGAAGCGCTCGAAGATCGCGCCGTGCAGCGCCTCCGGAATGCCGGGGCCGGTGTCGTCGACCTCGACGATCGCGCGGCGGCGGGCGCTGTCCTCGCGGACCCGCACCGTGATCTCGGCATGGCGCCCGGCGTAGCGGATCGCGTTGTCGATCAGGTTGGCGATCGCCTCGCGGATCAGCAACGCATTGCCGTCGATGGCCAGCGCGGGCGGCTCCTCGCCTTCGGTGTCGCTCTCGGGCGCGTCCATGCCCAGATCGGCGCCTTCGGCCAGCGCGCGCGGCACCAGCTCGGCGGTCAGCTCCTGCACCAGCCGGCGCAGGTCGAAGCGGCTGCGCCCGATCTGCGCCACCGATTCCGGCTCGGCGCGCGCCAGCGTCATCAGCTGGTTGATCAGGTGGGCGCTGCGGGTGGCGCTCTCGTGCACCCGCCGCAGTCGCGCCTGCAGGGCCGGATCCGTGGTCTCCTTCAGCGCCAGCTCGGTCTGGGCCTTCAGACCGGCCAGTGGCGTGCGCAGCTGGTGCGCCGCATCGCCGATGAAGCGCTGCTGCGCCGCCACCGAGTCGCGCACCGCCGCCAGCAGGGTGTTGACCGCCGCGGCCAGATCGCGCACTTCCTCGGGCGCGGACTCCAGCTCGATCGGCGCCAGGTCATCGGGGCCGCGGCCGCTGACCGCCTCGCGCAGCCGTGCCAGCGGCGCCAGCCCGGTGCGCACGCCGGCCCAGACCAGCGCCGACATCGCCAGCACCAGCAGCGACAGCGGCAGCGCGGTGTCGACCAGCAGGTCGCGCGCCAGCGCCTCGCGGCTGATGCGGCTCTTGGCGACCTGCACCATCATGCGCTGGTCGCGGCCGGGCTCGCCGTAGCTCAGCACGATGGCGGCGACCCGCACCGTGACTTCGCCGTCGGTCGTGTCGATGCGGGCGTCGTAGAACGAGGGCCGCTCGGGCACCAGGGCCTCGATGTCGGCCGGTGGCGTCAGCTTGTGGTTGCCGAGAATGAACTCGCCCGGCGGGCTGCTGACCATGTAGTAGACCCGGTCGTCCGGGTCGGACTCGATGATGTCGCGCGCCGCGCGGGGGAAATCGATCAGCAGGCCGCTGTCGATCGGCTTGACCTGGCGCGCCAGCGCCCGCGAGGACAGGTACAGGCCATGGTCGATCGCGCGGTCGGCATAGCGGGCCGCGACATGGTGGGTGATGACCGCCGCGGCCAGCCACAGCACCAGCTGCGGCAGCAGCAGCCAGGCCAGCAGATGGCGGCGCAGCGAGCGGCTGCCGGGCGAGACGACCGGCAGGCGGTTGAGCAGGGACTGCGGCAAGACGGGCATGGCGACCGCGAGTGTCGCCGCACGGGCAAGGACGTGTCAGTCCTGGGTTTCGAGCAGATAGCCCAGGCCGCGCACGGTGCGGATGCCCACGCCCGAGCCCTCGAGCTTGCGGCGCAGGCGGTGGATGTAGACCTCCAGCGAGCTGGGGCCGCCGCTCTCGGAGACCTCGGTCGACCAGGCCTGGGCGATCTGCTCCTTGGTGATCACCTTGCGGCGCTGGCTCAGCAGCAGGTCCAGCAGCAGCCATTCGCGCGGCGACAGCTCGACCGGCTGGCCGGCGATGGTGGCGCGCCGTGCATCGCGGTCGAACTGCAGCTGGCCGACGCTGACCGCGTCCGTGCCGGCCGGTGCGGCCGGCTGCGCTGCCGCACCCTGGCTGCGGCGCAGCACCGCACGGATGCGGGCCTCCAGCTCGGGAAAGTCGAAGGGCTTGGTCAGGTAGTCGTCGGCACCGGCATTCAGGCCGGCGACGCGGTTGTGCAGCCCGTCGAGCGCGGTCAGGATCAGCAGCGGCAGCCCCGGCTTGACCGCACGCACCCGCTGCACCACCGTCAGCCCGTCGACCAGCGGCAGGCCGATGTCGATGATGCCGACGTCGAAGGCCTGCTTCGTCAGCAGGTATTCGGCCACCGCGCCGTTGTCGGCGACCTCGACCTCGAAGCCGGCCGACTTCAGGTTGGTGCCGAGCGCGTCGGCGAGGATGGCATCGTCTTCGGCCAGCAGGGCGCGCATGCGGGGCTCTCCGGGATCAGGCTTCGGGCGTGCTGCCCATCATCACCTGGCTGAAGCCGCCGTCGACATAGCTGATCTCGGCCGTCATGCCCGCGGCCAGATCCGACAGCATGAAGGCGGCGACATTGCCCACGTCCTCGATCGTGACGGTGCGGCGCAGCGGCGCGTTGCCGGCGAACTGGTTGAGCAGCTTGCCGAAGTCCTTGATGCCGCTGGCCGCCAGCGTCTTGATCGGACCGGCCGAGATGCCGTTGACCCGGATGCCCTTCGGGCCCAGGTTGGCGGCCAGGTAGCGCACGCTGGCTTCCAGCGAGGCCTTGGCCAGGCCCATCGTGTTGTAGTTCGGCACGAAGCGCACCGCGCCCAGGTAGCTCAGCGTCAGCAGCGAGCTGCCCGGACGCAGGTGCGGGAAGGCCGCCTTGGCCATCGCCGGGAAGCTGTAGGCCGAGATGTCGTGCGCGATGCGGAAGCTCTCGCGCGACAGGCCGTCGAGGAAGTCGCCGGCGATGGCCTCGCGCGGCGCGAAGCCGATCGAGTGCACGAAGCCGTCGAAGCCCTCCGGCCAGGCCTGCGCCAGGTCGGCGAAGACGCGCTCGATCTGCTCGTCGCTGCTGACGTCGCACTCGAACACCAGCTTCGAGTCGAACTCGGCGGCGAACTCGGTGATGCGGTCCTTGAAGCGTTCGCCGACATAGCTGAACGCGAGTTCGGCGCCTTCACGGTGGCAGGCCTTGGCGATGCCGTAGGCGATCGAGCGATTCGACAGCAGACCGGTGATCAGAAGGCGCTTGCCTGCGAGGAAACCCATGGATTCTCCGTGTGGTTACGAGCTGAGAGGAACGAGCTGAGGGCGTGGATTGTCTCTCACTTGCCCCAGCTGTCCTTCAGGCCGGTGATGCGGTTGAAGACCGGGCGGCCCGGCGCATGGTCCTGGCGGTCGGCGACGAAGTAGCCGTGGCGCTCGAACTGGAACTTCTGGTCAGGCACGGCCTGGGCCAGCGAGGGCTCGACATAGGCGGTGGTGACGCGGCAGCTGTCCGGGTTCAGGCTGGCCTTGAAATCCTTGCCGCCGGCGTCCGGGTGCGCGTCGGTGAACAGGCGGTCGTACAGGCGCACCTCGGCGGCGACGCCGTCGGCCACGCCGACCCAGGTGATCGCGGCCTTGACCTTGACCGCGTCGGCGCCGGGCGTGCCGCTCTTGGTGTCGGGCACGACGGTGGCCAGCACCGCGGTGATGCGGCCGTCGGCGTCCTTCTCGCAGCCGGTGCACTCGACCACGAAGCCGCCCTTCAGGCGCACCTTGTTGCCGGGGAACAGGCGCTTGTAGCCCTTCGGCGGCACCTCGGCGAAGTCCTCGCGCTCGATCCAGACCTCGCGGCCGATCGTGAATTCGCGTGCCGGCGGCGGCGTCCGGCCCTCGGCGACATGCGGCAGGGCCGGCAGCGAGCAGGGCTCCAGGTGGCCGGCGCCCATCACCTCGTCCCAGTTCGTCAGCACCAGCCGGACCGGATCGAGCACCGCCATGCCGCGGTGCGCCTTGTTCTCCAGATCGTCGCGCAGCGCGATCTCCAGCGTCGAGTAGTCGATCCAGCTGTCGGCCTTGGTCACGCCGATGCGCTCGGCGAAGAGCTGGAGGCTCTCCGGCGTGTAGCCGCGCCGGCGCAGGCCCACGATGGTGGGCATGCGCGGGTCGTCCCAGCCGCCGACATGGCCTTCGTTGACCAGCTGCGCCAGCTTGCGCTTGCTGGTGATGACATAGGTCAGGTTCAGCCGCGCGAACTCGTACTGGCGAGGCAGCGGGCGGGCCAGCAGCCCCAGCTCGGCGAGCTTGTCGAGCAGCCAGTCGTAGAACGGGCGCTGGTCCTCGAACTCGAGCGTGCAGATCGAGTGGGTGATGTTCTCCAGCGCGTCCTCGATCGGGTGCGCGAAGGTGTACATCGGGTAGATGCACCAGCGGTCGCCGGTATTGTGGTGCGTGGCGCGGCGGATGCGGTAGATGGCCGGATCGCGCAGATTGATGTTGGGCGAGGCCATGTCGATCTTCGCGCGCAGCACCATCGCGCCGTCGGCGTGCCGGCCGTCGCGCATCTCGCGGAAACGCGCGAGGTTCTCTTCGGGCGAGCGGGCGCGGAAGGGGCTGTCGGTGCCGGGCGTGGTGAAGTCGCCGCGGCTGGCGCGCATGGCTTCAGGCGTCTGCTCGTCGACATAGGCGTGGCCGGCCTGGATCAGCGCCTCGGCCGCGCGGTACATGAAGTCGAAGTAGTCGCTGGCGTAGTAGAGATGGCTCTCGGTCTTGCCTTTGAACGACGAGTCCCAGCCGAAGCCCAGCCACTGCACCGCGTCGAGGATGGAGTCGACATATTCCTTCTCCTCCTTCTCCGGATTGGTGTCGTCGAAGCGCATGTGGCAGACGCCGCCATAGTCGCGCGCCAGGCCGAAGTTCAGGCAGATGCTCTTGGCGTGGCCGACATGCAGGTAGCCGTTGGGCTCGGGAGGAAAGCGGGTGCGGATCTTCGCCGGATCGGGCTCGCCCTGGCCGTGGTGCGCGCCGTCGCCGGGCGTGCCGGCCCAGCGGCGGCTGGCGTAGCTGCCCTGCTCGAGATCGCGCTCGATGATTGCGCGCAGGAAGTTGCTGGTCTTGTGTTCCGGGCCGGAGCCGTCGGCGGGGGTGTGGTTCGCGTCGCTCATGAAGTGAGGCAGGCAGGACAGCGCAGGGCTGGCAGCAGGAGGCAGGGCAGGGCGGCCGCTGGGGCGCCCTTGCGGGATCGATCGATTGTAGCCAGCGCCGTCGGCCACGACCGGCGCCGCGACCAGCGCGCCCGATCCGCGCGGGATGGCCTCACCGGTGCAGGGGATGGCGGGGTCCTGCGGCGAGCCTGCGCGGCCTGCTGCGCCGCGGGGATCGAAAAAACTCGCAAATGCCCTGCCGGAAACGGTACTTTTCAATCCCCGGTTCCGGCGGCTCTCGGTAACACGATGCACAATCGTCACAAGCACACACAGTTACCGGGAGCGGTCATGTTCAGACAGTCCTTCTTTTCGATGGTTTCCTCGCCGTCGATTCCCGGGCAAATGAACCGGATATCCGCAGGATCGCCCGGAAAAACCTCTCAGAATTCCGGAAATTCCATGTCTTCAGCCTGCGAACCTGCCCGCACGGGTCCGTCCACGCCCGTCGAGGCGGCCAGCGGCGAACGCCTGACCGTCTTTGCCACCCGCTGGCTGCAGTCGCTGCCGGTGCCGGTGCGCCCGGTGATCACCGCCCGGCGCCATCCGCACATCATCAATCGCATGGCCCTGGCCTGGGGCGACCATCATGCGGTGGCGGATTATTTCGACAGCCTGCTGATCAGTTCCCGCCCGGATCGGCGGGGTTTTGCGGTCGAGGTGCTCGACGAGCTGGCGGATCTCCAGCAGGCGTTCATGGATGGCCGCATCGGCTGATTCAGACGCCGATTCCCGAGGCTGATTCCGATATTCCCAGGAAACTGATTTTCTGCACCGCGCAGGCCGGCAGGTCTGCGCGGTGCTGTGCGTGCACATCGGCACGCCAGCGAACTTCTGTCACGAAAGCTTCATCCCGCCTGCCTACAGTCGTCATCATTCGCTGATCCAGGAGCGTTCGCATTTTTCGCGTTCGGCTCCGAACACACGGAAGATGACACCATGGGACGCATTCTTGTCGTCGAGGACGAAGCGGCGATCGCCGAGCTGCTGTCGATGAACCTGCGCTTCGAAGGCCACGAGGTGCGCATCGCCGCCACTTCCGACGAGGCGGTGCAGGCGGTGCGCGATTCGCTGCCGGATCTGGTGGTGCTCGACTGGATGCTGCCGGGCGAGCCCGGCGTGGCGCTGGCGCGGCGCTGGCGTGCCGACGCGCGCACCCGCGACCTGCCGATCATCATGCTGACCGCCCGCAGCGACGAGCGCGACCTGGTCCAGGGGCTCGACGCCGGTGCCGATGACTATCTGGCCAAGCCCTTCTCGACCACCGAGCTGATGGCGCGCATCCGCTCGGTGCTGCGCCGCCGTCTGCCGGAAGCGCTGGAGAGCGCGGTCGAGATCGGCGTGCTGCGCCTCGATCCGGTCACCCGTCGGGTGCGTGCCGGCCAGACCGAGGTGGCACTCGGGCCGACCGAGTTCCGCCTGCTGCGCTTCCTGATGACCTACCCGGAGCGGGTGCATGGCCGCCCGCAGCTGCTCGACCGGGTCTGGGGCGACCATGTATTCATCGAGGAGCGCACCGTCGACGTGCACATCAAGCGGCTGCGTGCCGCGCTGCAGCCGGTCGGCTGCGCCGACATGATCGAGACGGTGCGCGGCGCCGGCTACCGCCTGACCTCGAGCGTTCCGGGGACTGCTGGCGGCCTGGCCGCCTGAAGCCTTCCAGCCGCTCAGTGGAGGTGGTCGCTGAGCATGATCGCCGGATAGGCGTACTCGATGCCGATGCAGGCCCGGGCATAGAGATAGTTCATCACCGCACGTTCGCTGAGCTGGTCCAGCGGCACCTCGCCGCGTTCGTCGCAGGGAAAGCTCAGGCCTCGGCCTTCGTTGTGCAGCGAGCGGAAGCGCAGTTCGTAGTGCTGGGCTTCGCAGGTCTTGGCAGGCATGACGGTACTCCTTGACGATGCTGGTACGGACCCGGGTTCTGGTGCGCGCGGGCGGGATCTCGATGAAATCCAGTCTGCGTGCTCCCGATGTCGGCAAAGGTAAGGCTGTGGCGAGGTTCCGTGCAGGACAGGACCGTGCAATAGCGTCGGTCTGACGGTCGCAGTCGTAACAGCCGGACGAAGAGCGGTCAGATCACCGCTTCGGCAAGAGGTGCTCGGCGTGTGAGGGGCCGGCAGAGGCGAACACGCCCACACCGGGTGTCACCGGCTCTCGGCTAGGATGCGTGAGAAATTCCCCGCCCGCGACAAGGAGAGAACCCGATGGCCGCTGCCAGCCTGCTTGCCCTGCTCGATGACATCGCCACCGTGCTCGACGATGTTGCGGTGCTGACCAAGGTCGCCGCGAAGAAGACTGCCGGGGTGCTCGGCGATGATCTGGCGCTCAATGCCCAGCAGGTCACCGGGGTGTCGGCCGACCGGGAACTGCCGGTGGTCTGGGCGGTGGCCAAGGGATCGATGCTGAACAAGGCGATCCTGGTGCCGGTGGCGCTGCTGATCAGCGTGTTCGCGCCGTGGCTGATCACGCCGCTGCTGATGGTCGGCGGTGCCTTCCTGTGCTTCGAGGGCTTCGAGAAGCTGGCGCACCGCTGGCTGCACAGCGCCGAGGAGGACCGGAGCCACCATGCCGAGCTGACGGCCGCGCTGGCCGATCCGGCGGTCGATCTGGTGGCCTTCGAGCGCGAGCGCATTCGCGGCGCGATCCGCACCGACTTCATCCTGTCGGCCGAGATCATCGCCATCACGCTGGGTGCGGCGGCCGGGGCGCCGCTGATGACGCAGGCGATGGTGCTCTCCGGCGTGTCGGTGGCGATGACGGTGGGCGTCTATGGCCTGGTCGCCGGCATCGTCAAGATGGATGACGCCGGAGCCTGGATGGTGCGCACCGGCCGGGGTGCGGCCTTCGGCGAGCTGCTGCTGCGGGCCGCACCGCTGCTGATGAAGCTGCTGGCGGTGGTCGGCACTGCGGCGATGTTCCTGGTCGGCGGCGGCATCCTGGTGCACGGCGTGCCGGCGCTGCACCACCTGATCGAGCCGCTGGCTGCCGCGGCCGGCACGCTGGCGCCGCTGGTGTCGGTGCTGGCCGACGGTCTGGTGGGCATCGTCGCCGGTGCCCTGGTGCTGGCCGGCGTGATGCTGGTCAAGCGGCTGCGCGGCTGAGGTCAGGGCGTGCGTGCCGGCACGCCGGCCGCACGCAGCCAGCCCAGCCCGGCCGAGGTGGCGCCTGCCACCGCGCCGCGCGCCGGACGGTACTCGCAGCCGATCCAGCCCTGCCATCCGCATTGCGCCGCCACCTCGTCGATCAGCGCGAACAGGTAGGGATAGTTCAGCTCGCCCAGATCGGGCTCGTGGCGCATCGGCACGCCGGCGAGCTGGAAATGGCCGACGCGGCCGGTGGGCAGGGTCTGGCGGATCCGGGTGGACAGGTCGCCCTCCACGATCTGGGCGTGATAGAGATCGAACTGGACCTTGAGGTTGGGTGCACCGATGGCCTGCACGATGCGGTGCGCCTCGGCCTGATGGTTGAGGAAATAGCCGGGCATGTCGCGCGGATTGATCGGCTCGATCAGCACCTCGCGCCCCTGGGCCGCCGCCTGCGCTGCGGCCCAGGCCAGGTTGGCCTGGTAGACCTCGAGCAGTGCGGCACGCGGCAGGTCGGCCGGGGCGATGCCGGCCATCACGTGGATGCGCGGGCAGTCCAGCGCCCGGGCATAGGCCAGCGCGGTGGCCAAGCCGGCGCGGAACTCGGCCTCGCGGCCGGGCAGACAGGCCAGGCCGCGCTCGCCGGCCTCCCAGTCGCCCGGGGGCGCGTTGAACAGCACCTGCTGCAGGCCGTGGGCCTTCAGCCGCGCGGCGATCTCCTCGGCCGGGAAGGCGTAGGGGAACAGAAATTCGACACCCTCGAAGCCGTCCGCCGCGGCGGCGGCGAAGCGGTCGAGAAAGTCGTGCTCGTTGTAGAGCATGGTGAGATTGGCGGCGAAGCGGGGCATGGCGAGGCGCCGGAGTTCACCCGGGTTCAGCTCAGCGCCGCGACTGCTGGCGCAGCGCGCGCACCGTCTCGCGCAGCATCGGCTTGAGGGTGTCGAGCGTGGCCACCGGCAGGCCGGTGCGCTGGGTCAGCGATTCGGCCTGGCGCACGCTCAGGTCGGCGGCGCACAGGAGGTAGTGGGCCGGATCGATGCCCAGGCGGTCGCGCAGGTGCAGCAGCCGGTCGACATGCGGCGCCGGGTCGCCGGTCAGGCACTGCAGCGCCAGCGGCCGGCGGCTGTCGAGCAGGAACAGCGCGTCGAGCTTGTGGCCGTCGTCCTTCGGCCAGGACAGGCCGATGTCGCGGCCGACCGAGAAGTCCGCACCGACATTGAGCAGATGGCGCAGCGCCAGCATGAAGGACCACCACTCCAGCCAGCCGCCGTCGAAGAAGCGCCGGTTCTCCACCGAGCGGTGCAGCGACAGCCGCACCACCGGATCGCCCGGCTGCGACAGGTACTTGGCCAGCAGGCCGCCATCGGCCAGCTCCTGGCAGAAGTCGCGCAGCGCGCAGGCGTCCTCGGGGGTGCGCCGGCTCAGGTCGAGATTGATGAAGCTGTAGTCCTGCTTCTGGGCGCTGCGCACCCGCTCGATGATCTCGCCGAGCAGGCGCGGCTGCTCGGCGATCTGGCCGGCGATCGCGTCGAAGGGGCCGGAGGTGTCGAGCGCACGCGGATCCAGGTCGACGGTGGCCTGGTGCTGGCGCAGCCAGTCCAGCACCGGAGCGACCTGCACCTTGCTGCAGAAATGGTCCGAGCTGGTCGGGTCGAAGTCCATCGGCATCGAGTAGACCGACGGCGGCGCCTCCTGGCTGCCGGCCTGGGCGGCCTCGGCCGCCTGCTGGCGCAGCGTCTCGATCTCGGCGCGGGCGGCGGTCAGGTCGCGCCGGGCGGCGAAGTAGCGGGTCAGCATCGACTGCACGAAGCGCACTGTCGGATAGACCGCGTTGTCGGTCCGGCAGGACGGACAGGGCAGCGACGAGCCGATCAGTTCATCGGCCTGCTCGGACAGGTGCCCGCAGCGGTTGCATCGGTAGAGAGCCATGGAGTTCGGTGCAGAGCGTGAAAGCGGAGCGGGTGCCGGATTATGCGCTGCGGGGTGGGCTCTTTCAGTCCGGGCCGGCCCGGCGGATCGGTCCGGTCGTGCCATCGGTGACACTCTCGGCCATGAGTGCTCCCCGACTGCTGCTGGCCCCGATGGAGGGCCTGCTGGATTTTGTTCTCCGTGACATGCTGACCCGCGCCGGTGCGATCGAGCGCTGCGTCAGCGAATTCATCCGCGTGACCGACACGCTGTTGCCCGAGCGGGTCTTCCACCGCATCGTGCCGGAGCTGCGCGACGGCGCGCGCACGCCGGCGGGCGTGCCGGTGCGTGCGCAGCTGCTCGGTTCCGATCCGGCCTGCCTGGCCGACAACGCCGCGCGCCTGGCCGGGCTGGGTCCGGCGGGCATCGACCTGAACTTCGGCTGTCCGGCCAAGGTGGTCAACCGCCACGGCGGCGGCGCGGCGCTGCTCGACCAGCCCGAGCTGATGTGGCGCATCGTCTCGGCGGTGCGCCGGGCGGTGCCGGCCTCGATGCCGGTGTCGGCCAAGATGCGCCTGGGCGTGGACGACGACGCGCAGGCGCTCGATGCGGCGCGCGCCGCCGCCGAGGGCGGCGCCTGCGAGATCGTCGTGCATGCGCGCACCAAGGCCCAGGGCTACAAGCCGCCGGCCTACTGGGACCGCATCGCCGGCCTGCGCCAGGCGCTGCCCGCGCTGTCGATCGTCGCCAATGGCGAGATCTGGACGCCGGACGATGCCCGGCGCTGCCTGCAGGAATCGGGCTGCGACGCGCTGATGCTCGGGCGCGGCATCGTCGCCGATCCGGGCCTGGCGATCGCGATCGCCAGCGGCGGCGGGCGACAGCTCGACTGGCCGGAGGTGCTGGAGCTGCTGGCCGATTTCTGGGTGCTGGTGGGCCGGCATTTCGAGCCCGGCTACCGCGCCGGCCGGCTCAAGCAGTGGCTGCAGTTCCTGCGCCAGCGCCATCCGCAGGCCGCCGAGGCCTATCTGCGGCTGCGCACCGTCACCGATTCGCGGGCGATCGCCATCGGTCTGTTCGGGGCGGAGCGGGCGCAGGCGCTGGAGCTGGCGCTGGCGGAGTCGCGCGTGGCGGCCTGAAGCCATGGCAGGGCGGTCCGCTCGGCCAGCGGCTGATCCTGAGGCGTGGCGATGATTTCCCCGACATCGTTGGCAGGCAGCGGAAAAGCGGTCGAGCTGCTGCCGCGTCGGCGCAGCACCGCCGCCACCCGCGCCAGCAGCTCACGCGGCGCGTAGGGCCGCGAGAGGCAGTCGTCGGCGCCGGCATCGAGTGCCTCGATGCGCGAGCGTGCGTCCGTGCCGTCGACCAGGCAGATGCGCGCCGGCCGGCTCGGCAGCCGGCTCATGCTCTCGAGCTGGGCGAGATGCTCGCTGCCGTGCAGCAGCACATCGATCTCGTCATCGGCCAGCCGGGCCTGCACCTGCGCCAGGCCATGGACCACGCTGACGCGGTGGCCGTGGCCGCGCATCAGCGTCTGCAGCCGGGTGGTGTCGCTGAACGGCAGGCCGGCCAGCAGAAGATGCCAGGAGGCGGTGGCCGCGCCCGGGGTCAGAGCGGGCAGCGGCGACAGCGCGAAGTCATGCGTGACGGGTCGTTCCATGGCGATCGAGCCTATCGAGACGTTGACGTGACCATGCCTCGAACAGGGCCGCCCGGATCGCCCGGTTTACCTGCACTTACCTTTGCTTCACCCATGCCTGGGAGTGGGTTACGCTCGCGCCCCTTCCGTCACCGATCGATACCGGATCCGCAGCCGATGAACAACGCCGCCACCTCTCCCGTTCCGCCCGATGCCGCCGCGCTGGCGGCGCTGCAGGCCTTCCTGACGGACCTGCCGGCCGGCGCGATGACGCTGGAGCGGCTCGACGGCTTTTTGTCCGCGCTGAACTGCGCGGCCAGTCCGCCCGGGCCCTCGGTCTGGCTGGCGCAGGTCTGGGGCGAATCGGCCGAGGCGCAGGTGTCCTTCGAGAACGAGGCCCAGGCGCGTGCGATCGCCGGCACGCTGATGAAGCTGCACGAGTCGATCGGCGCGGCGCTGGAGCGTGGCGGGCGCGGCGGCGCCTCGCATCGCCCGCGTCTGGCCCTGCGGCCGGACGGTCTGCCCGGCGGGAACGACTGGGCCTCGGGCTTCGTGCTGGGCATGCAGATCGCGCCGGAGGGCTGGCAGCCGCTGCTGGCCGACGACGAGGCCGGCCAGGCGCTGGTGCCGATCATGATGCTGCACCACGAGCATGATGAGGATGAGGCGCTGCGCCCGCCGCCGATCGATGCGGCCATGCGCGCCGAGCTGCCCGAGGTGCTGGCCGATGTGCTGCTGCAGTTGCACCAGCAGCTCGCCCCGGCGCGGCGCGAGCTGCAGCGCAGCGAGCGCCAGGCGCTGACCTTCCGCCGCAGCGCGCCGAAGGTCGGCCGCAACGACCCGTGCCCTTGCGGCAGCGGGCGCAAGTACAAGGCCTGCTGCGCGCTGCAGGCCGGCTGAAGCGCCGGCCGCGCGTCAGGCCGCCGAGCGCTCCCGGGCGGCCACCAGCGACTCCAGGGCCTGCGTGCGGATGCCGTAGAAGTCCTTGATCGCGGCGATCTGCGCGCGCACCGCCTCGGCGTGGCCGGCGGGCGTGTGACGGCGGCGCACCGCCAGCAGCATCTTGTTCTTGTTGGTGTGCTCCAGCGAGATGAACTCGAACACCTGGGTGTCGTAGCCCTCGGCGTCGAGCAGCAGCGCGCGCAGGCCGTCGGTGACCATCTCGGCCTCCTGGCCCAGGTGCACGCCGTGCTGCAGCACCGGGCGCAGGAGCGCCGGCATCGTCATCTGCGGACGCACTTCCTTGTGGCAGCACGGCGAGCACAGGATGACGGACGCCCCGGCGCGCAGGCCGTAGTCGATCGCGTAGTCGGTGGCGATGTCGCAGGCGTGCAGCGCGATCATCACGTCCAGGCCGGCGGGCGTGTAGTCGCGCACGTCGCCGGCGTCGAAGCGCAGGCCGCCGAGCTGGTGGCGCTCGGCGGCGGCGTTGCACAGGTCCACCAGCGGCTGGCGCAGCTCCACGCCGGTGACCTCGGCGCGGCGGCCCTGGCCGGCGAGCCAGTCATGCACCGCGAAGGTCAGGTAGCCCTTGCCGCAGCCGAAGTCGTGCACCCGCACCGGCTCTGCAGGATCGCGCCCGCTCAGGCCGGCGTCGGCCAGCGCCGAGGAGAACACCTCGACGAAGCGGTTGATCTGGCGCCACTTGCGCGACATCGCCGGGATCAGCCGGTGCTGCGCGTCGGTCACGCCCAGGTCATGCCAGAACGGGCGCTCCAGCGACAGCAGGCGGTGCTTCTCGCGGTTGTGCTCCTCGGCGGCCGTGTCTGAGGCGGCGTCCGTGCCCTCGTCGTCGGCGGGCGCGCTGGCGCGGCCCACCCGCAGCAGGCTGCGGTCGCGGCCGCCCTTGGTCTTGACGGTGAACTGCGCCTCCTGGGTGCGGGTGTGCAGGTGCGCGTTCTCGAAGACGCCTGCGGCGATCAGGCCGCCCAGCAGCGCCGGCACCTCGGACAGAGGGTGGTTCTTGGTGATGTCGCGGGTGGCGTGGCGCCAGACCAGCTGCAGGTGCGGCTCGCCGCGCAGCATCACCGGGCGGGCCAGCACCTTCTCGAGATCGGCCTCGGGGCCGCGGTAGCGGCCCAGCGTCAGGCGCACCAGCTGGCGCGCGGCCAGCGCGGTCTCGATCAGGCGGAAGAAGCGCTCGCGCGCGGTCGGCTCCGGTGCGGGCTGCGGCGCGGCGCCGGGAATCAGGTCGGTGAACATGGGGCGGATTGTCGGGCATGACCGTGCAGCAGCAGCGGCTGCAGATGACTTTGGTCGCTTGGCTCGCCGCAGGGGGCTGGGCATGATCGTCCGGGTCAGTCGGCCGCGCAGCATGCGCGCCTGGCATTCCCGTCCCGAGGAAAGATCCATGACGATGATGAAGACGATGGTGCTGCGCCTGGCCTGTGCGGGTGCGGCGGCGCTGCTGTCGGGCTGTCTGGCGACCACGCCCTCGATCGGCGGCAACAGCGGTGCGGCGACCACCGGTGCGGCGGCCGGCGGCAGTGCCGAAGGCGCGCACTCCAGCCTGGAGCGCTGCACCGAGTCGCTGGGCACGCTGCGCATCGAGGAGAACACCAATGCCGGCTGGTATGCGACCTACAGCAGCCGCTACCGCACCGGCTCGACCGTACCGGCGCTGCGGCTGCTGGTGCAGCAGTCGAACTGCTTCGTCATCGTCGAGCGGGGGCGCGGCATGCAGGGCATGACCCAGGAGCGTCAGCTCATCCGCGGCGAGGAGGGGCGCGCCGGCAGCAACTTCGGTGGCGGCCAGATGGTGGCGGCCGACTACATGATGAGCCCGGAGGTCATCCTGTCCGACAAGGGCGGCACCCAGGCCGGCGGTCTGCTGGCTGGCGTCGGCGGCCTGGCCGGCACCGCGCTGAGCGTGGTGGCTGGCTCGATGTCGACCAACGAGGCGGCGACCATCCTCCTGCTGGTCGACAACCGCTCCGGCGTGCAGATCTCGGCTTCCGAGGGCTACTCGAAGAACATCGATTTCGGCCTGTCGGGCTGGGGCATCGGCGCGGGGGCGGCCGGTGCTGCCGGCGCCTTCACCCGCACGCCTGAAGGCAAGGTGCTGATGGCGGCCTTCGCCGATTCGTACAACAAGATGGTCGTGGCGCTGCGCAACTACAAGGCGCAGACCGTCAAGGGCGGCCTGGGCACCGGCGGACGGCTGGGCGTGCAGGGCGGATCGACCGAGGCCGGGCGAGGGATCAAGAAGTGATCTGGCGCATCCCGGACGCGGCGCCCGTGCTGCGGGCCGGGCTGGCCGCGCTGGCGGCATGGGTCGGCCTGGCGGCACCGGCCGCAGCCGCTGAATTCCATCTCTATCTGCTGTGCGAGGGCCGGGTGGCCTCGCGTGGGGTCGCCCATGATGCGCAGCTCCATCTGGCGCTGCGCGACAACAACATGACCGCGCTGATCCAGCGCTCCAACCTGCTGCCGGTGGGCGAGCGCATGCGCTACACCGCCTCGGCGACCGCCTACACCATGAGCTACCGCACCCCGGTGGCGGGCTCGCGGCTCTACACCGACTGGTTCGGCACCCGGCTCTTCGTCTGGATGCCCGACCTGCGCCGCCTGGCCGAGACGCGGCTGACGATCGACCGCCAGAGCGCCGAGCTGCGCGGCGAGCTGCTCAATGCCGACGGCGACACGCTGGGCCAGCTGCGCATGCAGTGCGAGCCGCGCCAGGCCGACGATCTGCCAGAGCCGAAGTTCTGATTTCTGACGCAGCGCAGGCTCCGTGCAAGCCGGGCCGGACAGAATCGTCCGACAACGACAGGCCCCGCCCCGCAGGAGACATCGCCCCGTGCCCAGCGCCTTCAACTTTGCCGCCTCGCCCTTCGACTGCCTGGACGCCGACGAGCGTGACCGGGTGCGCCGCAGCGTCGACATCGAGTATTTCCGCGAGGGCGCGGTCATCCTGGCGCCCGGTCAGGAGCCGACCCATCTGTTCGTGCTGATCAAGGGCCATGTCCAGCAGTGGGACGGCGACGAGCAGCAGGGCAGCTACGGCCCCGACGACTGCTTCGACGGCCGTGCGCTGGTGGCCGGCCGCGCCAGCAGCCGCTTCGTCGCCGTCGAGGAGGTGGTGACCTACCGGCTCGCGAAGGAGGCGGTCTCGGCGCTGATCGCCTCGAACGTCACCTTCGGCGCGCTGCTGTTTTCCGACCTGTCGAACAAGCTGGGGGCGCTGGCCGAGCGCAGCAGCCAGCACGAGCTGCAGTCGCTGACGATGGCCCGCGTCGACCAGGCCTTCCTGCGCCCGGCGCATTTCGTCGATGGCCAGGCCTCGATCACCGAGGTCGCGCGGGTCTTCCAGACCCAGCGCACCACCAATGTGCTGGTCGAGGACCGGGCGGGCGACGCTCCTGGCGACGGTCCGGTGCGGCTGGGCATCTTCACCGTCACCAGCCTGCCCAAGGCCATTCTGCACGGCACGCCGCTGGATCGGCTGCCGGTGCGCGAGCTGGCGAACTTCGACCTGGTGACGGTGCGTCCGGACATGCCGCTGTTCGATGCGCTGGCGCTGATGATCCGCCACCGCATCCACCGCCTGGTGGTGGCCGAGGGCGAGGGCCCGGATCGGCGCATCGTCGGCTTCCTGCAGCAGCTCGACCTGCTGAGCTATCTCTCCAACCACTCCTACCTGATCACGCTGCAGATGCTGCAGGCCGAGAGCATCGAGACGCTGAAGGAGGCCGCCGGCCAGATCACCCGGCTGATCGGCGTGCTGCACCGCAGCGGCACCCGGGTCGGCATGATCGCGCGGCTGGTGCAGGAGCTGAACGCGACGCTGTTCGAGCGCGCCTGGCAGCTGATCGCGCCGCCGGAGCTTGTCGCCAACAGCTGCCTGTTCGTCATGGGCAGCGAGGGCCGCGGCGAGCAGCTGCTCAAGACCGACCAGGACAACGGCCTGGTGCTGCGCCAGGGCTGGACGCCGCCGCCGGATCTGGATCTTGCCGCCGTCTGCGCGCGCTTCTCGGCGGCACTGGCCGACTTCGGCTATCCGCCCTGTGCCGGCGGCATCATGATCAGCAACCCCGAGTGGCGCGACGACGAGCAGGCCTTCGCGCGGCGGGTGCGGCGCTGGCTGCTCGAGCCCACGCCCGACCACCTGATGGCGCTGGCGATCTTTCTCGACGCCCATCCGGTCAGCGGGGATGCGGCGCTGCTGCACGGCCTGCGCGAGCAGGTCTGGGCCTTCGCCAGCGACAACGCCGGCGTGCTGGCGCGCTTTGCCGGCGCGGTCGAGGCCTTTGCGCAGCACGGCAGCGGCTGGTGGAGCCGCATTCTCGGCCTGGGCCTGGGCGAGGGCGCACGCGAGCAGCTCGACCTGAAGAAGGCCGGCATCTTTCCGCTGGTGCACGGCGTGCGCAGCCTGGCCTTCGAGCACCGCCTGACCGAGACCGGCACGGTGGCGCGCATCGAGGCGCTGATGGCCGGCGGCCACCTCGAGCCCCGGCTGGGCGCCGAGCTGATCGAGAGCCTGCACTTCTTCATGGACCTGAAGCTCAAGGCCGGGCTGCAGGCGATCGAGCAGGGGCGGGCGGCCGGCTCCGGCATCGCGGTCGAGCGGCTCGGCAGCCTGGACCGCGATCTGCTGAAGGACACGCTGGCGGTGGTCAAGCGCTTCCGTGTCCATCTGCATCACCACTACCGCCTGGAGATGCTGTGATGCTGCCCGACCTGATGGGGCGCGGCTGGCGCCAGCTCTCGCGTGAATGGCAGCGCCGGCGCCTGCGCGATCCGGCGCTGGCCTTTCTCTACGAGAGCGCGCCGCCGCAGGAGTGGGTCTCGATCGACTGCGAGACCACCGGGCTGGACCGGCGCCGCGACGAGATCATCTCGATCGGCGCGGTGCGCATCGTCGGCGACCGGCTGATGACCAGCGAGGCGCTGTCGCTGCTGGTGCGCCCGAGCCGGGCGATCTCGGCCGACAGCGTGCGGGTGCACCGGCTGCGCGAGCGCGATGTCGCGCAGGGGCTGGCGCCCGAGGAGGCGATGCACCGGTTGCTGCGCTTCATCGGGGCGCGGCCGCTGGTGGGCTACTACCTGGAGTTCGATGTGGCGATGCTCGAGCGCATCCTGCTGCCGATGGCGGGTGTGCCGCTGCCGCAGGAGCGCATCGAGGTCTCGGCGCTCTATCACGACTTCAAGTTCCGCCAGCTGCGCGGCCATGAGCAGGACCGCAACATCGACCTGCGCTTCGACACGCTGATGCATGACCTGGGCCTGCCGCGGCGCGATGCCCATGACGCGCTCAACGATGCGGTGATGGCCGGGTTGGCCTTCGTCAAGCTGCGCCATCTGGTGGGTTTCAGTCCGGCTTGATCTTCGCGCGGGCGATCACCGGCTTCCAGCGCTTCTGCTCGGCCTCGATGAACTTGGCGTAATCGGCCGAGGTGCTGCCGACGGCGATCGCGGCGTCATGGGCCAGGCGTTCCAGCGTCGCGGGCTCGCGCACCGCCTTGGCCGCGGCCGTGGCCAAGCGCTCGATGGCGGGCTGGGGCAGGTTGGCCGGTGCGTTCAGGCCGTACCACTGCGTCATCTCGAAGCCGGGAAAGCCCTGCTCGGCCACCGTCGGCACATCGGGCAGCTGCGCGATGCGCTGGGTGGTGCCGGTGGCGATGCAGCGCAGCTTGCCGGCGCGGATGAACTGCAGCACTGCCGCCGCACCGATCGAGGCGGCGTCGAGCCGGCCGGCGATCAGGTCGGTCAGCATCGGGCCGGTGCCGCGGTAGGGCACATGGGTGATGAAGGTGCCCGACGCCATCTTCAGGTATTCCATCGCCAGATGGCCGGCGCTGCCGTTGCCGGCCGAGCCGTAGTTGAGCCGGCCGGGGTTCTTCTTCGCGTGCGCGATGAACTCGCTCATGTTGCGCACCGGCAGGTCCGGGTGCACCAGGTAGAGGCTGGGCACCTTGGCCAGCAGCGAGACCGGGCGGAAGTCGCGTGCCAGGTCGTAGGGCAGCCTGTCGAAGATGAAGGGGTTGACCGCCATCGTGCCGATGTGGCCGAGGATGATCGTGTGCTGGTCGTCGGCGCGGGCGACCTCGCCCATCGCCACATTGCCGGCGCCGCCGGGCCGGTTGTCGACGAAGACCGACTGGCCGAGGATCTTCTGCATCTCCGCGGCGGTGGCGCGGGCGATGATCTCCGAGCTGCCGCCCGGCGCGAAGGGCACGACGAAGCGGATCGCCTTGCTCGGCCAGGCGGACTGCGCGCGCAGCGAGGCGGGCAGGGCCAGCGCGCCGGTGGCGGCGGCGCCCAGGCGCAGCAGCGCGCGGCGGTCGATCCGGTCGGTCGGGGAAGATGTCATCTGGAGTCTCCGGTGCGATGTTCTGATGGATGGCGCCATGCTGCCGCAGCCGACCTCTCAGCCACCTTTCAGCCGCGGGGGGCCGACCCGGATCGGCGCGGCACGCGCCCCCGCCGATAATCCGGCCGATGCACATCCTGCTGGCCGAAGACGAACATGGGCTGGGCGAGTGGCTCTCGCGGGCGCTGGCGCAGTCGGGCTTTCGCGTCGACTGGGTCGACGACGGGCGGCTGGCCGAGCGCGCCGCGCTGGAGGGCGACCATGACGCGCTGGTGCTCGACCTCGGCCTGCCCGGGCGCGACGGCCACGAGGTGCTGCGCCGGCTGCGCGCGGCCGGCGCCACGCTGCCGGTGCTGGTCCTGACCGCGCGCGACTCGCTGGCCGAGCGGGTCGGCACGCTGCACGAGGGCGCCGACGACTTCCTGCCCAAGCCCTTCGCGCTGGCCGAGCTGGAGGCGCGGCTGGGCGCGCTGATCCGGCGCTCGCGCGGGCGGGCGCAGCCGCGCCTGGCCTGCGGGCCGCTGCAGTTCGACACCGCGGCGCGCCAGTTCACGCTGGCGGGCGAGCCGCTGGCGCTGTCGCCGCGCGAGCACGGCCTGCTGCGCGCGCTGATCGTGCGCAGCGGCGAGCCGATGGGCCGCGCGCAGCTGCTCGAGCGGGTCTTCGGCGATGAGGAGGAGGTGCAGCCGGCTGCGCTCGACGTGCTGATGCACCGGCTGCGTCGCCGGCTGGAGGGCTCGGGCGTGCACATCCGCACCTACCGCGGCCTGGGCCACGCGCTGGAGCCGGATCCGGGGGCGGGCGGTGCTGCGCCCTGACGCGACGCTGCGTGCCCGGCTGCTGGGCTGGCTGCTGCCGGGCATGGCGCTGGTGCTGGCCGCGAGTCTCGCCTTTGCCCGGCTGGAGGCGGAGCAGGCGGCCGACGCCGCCTACGACCGCTCGCTGCTGGGCGCGATCAAGGGGCTGGACCTGAATGTCTCGACCGCCTCGGGCGGTCTGGCGGTCGAACAGCCCTATGCGCTGTTCGAGTTCTTCCAGCTCGCCGGCAACGGGCCGGTGCATTTCCGCGTCGCCACCGATGACGGGCTGGTCGAGATCGGCACGCCCGAGCTGCCGCTGCCGCCGCGCCCGCTGCGCGCGGGCGAGCCGCAGTTCTACGACGCCGAGCATTTCGGCGAGCCGGTGCGGGTCGGAGCCTATCTGCGCGCGCTGGACCGGCCGGTGGGTGGCGCGCGCCAGGTGCTGATCCAGGTGGCCGAGGGCGTGCAGGCGCGCGAGCGCTTCACCCGCGCCTTCGTGCGCCAGGCGCTGTGGCGGGATGCCTCGCTGCTCGGGCTGCTGGCGCTGGCGGTGGCCGGCGTGTCGGCCTGGGCATTGCGGCCGGTGCGCCGGCTGGCCGAGGCGGTGCGTGCACGCTCCGATGACGACCTGCGACCGCTGAGTCCGCAGGGCCTGCCGGCCGACCTGCGCCCGCTGGTCGATGCGATCAACCGCCAGCTCGAGCGCAGTGCCGGTCTGCTGGCGCAGCGGCGCCAGTTCGTCGACGACGCCTCGCACCAGCTGCGCACGCCGCTGACGACGCTGCGCGCGCAGCTCGACTACCTGCGCCGAGAGGCCGACCCGGCGCGGCGCGACGAGGCGCTGCAGGCGCTGTCGCTGGAGCTGGACCACGCCACCCGCGCGACCGGCCAGCTGCTGGCGCTGGCGCGGGCGGACGCCGGCGCCCGTGCCGACGAGCCGCTCGACCTGGGCGAGCTGGTCCGCGAGGTCGCGCTGGCGCTGCTGCCGCTGGCGCGCGAGCGGGGCATCGACCTGGGTGTCGACGGACCCGAGCCGGCGCCGGTCGCACGCGGCGACCGGCTGCTGCTGCGCGAGGCGCTGCAGAACCTGGCGCACAACGCGCTGGTGCACGGCCGCGCCGGCGGCCGGGTGACGCTGGTGGCTGGCGCCGACCCCGATCCCGATCCTGACCGAGAGGCCCGCGGCCAGGTCTGGATCGGCGCCAGCGACGACGGGCCGGGCCTGGAGCCGGCGGTGGCCGCGCGGCTGGGTCAGCGCTTCGTGCGCGGGCGCGGCAGCCGGGGCTCGGGCCTGGGCCTGTCGATCGCGGCGGCGGTGGCCGTGCGCCACGGCGGGGCGCTGCAGACCGGCGCGGGCGAGGGCGGCGCCGGCCTGGCGGTGCGGCTGTGCTGGCCGGGAGGCGGCGAATGAGCCGCGGGCGGCGGGCGCTGCTGCTGGCGCTGCTGCTGGCGCTGGGCGGCAGCAG